>JASJHH010000186.1:0-10196 GCA_033791145.1 Legionella sp. | reverse complement strand
CTAAGTCTTTTTTTACATTTTTTAAAATAGGATCACTTTGCTCATGTAAATCACTTATGCCGGTATATCCTTTGTAGAGTGAAAATTGAATCGCAAGTTTTCTCATTTGCGACTGCTCACGAGGAATACCCCCATCAATGGAGCTGACCATGTTACCTTCTGATTCATTGCTGCAATCTAGTTTTTTAGCGGCTTCATCTAGTAAAAAAGGTGTTGAAAAAGATTTACCTGAGGCTGAAACACCGCCAATCACCATGACGAGTTTTTTAAGCCATTTATTGCCGGGTACTTTGATGAGTGAAGCCTTAAAACAGGCTTTCATAAAGCTTTTACTTTTGCGCTCTTCTTCTAAGGCTGCTTGATATAATTCGACGCCTTTTTCATCAAGCAGGTCTTCGAGTGTTGTGGTTGCATTTTCTGGTTTACCATCCGCGATATCTTTATCACGTTTTGTTTTGCGTTCTGCTACAGCCTCGTCTTGTTCAGAGACGCCATTGCTTCTCTCGAGTGAGAACATGTGATCAATAAACGCTTGTCGTGCGCTTTTGCTCTCGCCCATTTTGTCAGTGTTTTTATAGAGTTTTTCTTTAAGCCCGCCAGTTAGAAACGTGTATGAGAGAATACCTGGTTTTTTAACGTTATAATGGCCTATTTGTTTTTTTAATTTATTTTTTAAGGCTAAAATTTTGGATTCTGACGCGACCATATCGACACCATCAAGTTTTTCAATGAATTAAATACAGTATAGTATTAAAACAACTAAATTTCTTTTGAGTCTAAAAGATTAAACTTTTTCACCCCATAGCCGACAGCTTATCTAGGTAGACGCAATTAGTGGCGTCAGAAAGGTTGCCGGAGGATAGTATGAAAAAGAAATATGGCGTATTAGGTGTAGTGGGGGCGTGCGTTGTAGCAGCTTCAGTCACATGGGCAGGTGACCCACTTTATTACGGGCCAAACCTATGTAAACATCCACAGTTTGATTGCATTAAAGTCAAAAGTGGCCAGTCTTGGAAACGCTTGTTTCCTGATAATCAAGACAGAGATTTAGTGCAACGGTTAAATAGAACTTATAATTCGCTTTGGGCCGGTAAAGTGATTGTGGTGCCTAAAAATCTGAAAGAACTGACTATTTTAGATATCGCGCCATTTCCTAAAAAAATGGAACCGCATGAAAAACAAATTATTGTTGATCAAGATAAGCTGGCTTGGGGTGCTTATGATGCTAATGGCAAGCTCTTAAATTGGGGGCCAATTGCTTCAGGACTCGATCAATGTCCAAAGAGCAAAAAATCATGCAAAACCATGTCTGGTATTTTTAGAATGTTTAGTAAAGAAAACTCACGTTGTTCATCAGATGTTTATCCTATCGGGCGCGGAGGTGCTCCCATGCCTTATTGCATGTACTTTCATAAAGGATTTGCAATGCATGGCTCAAATGATATCCCTGGGCGTCGCGCCAGTCATGGGTGTGTTCGCATGTTTACACGTGACGCAAAATGGCTCAATGAAGAATTTGTTGAGATATCAACGGATGAAAATGATCAAAAAGGAACACAAGTGATTGTTCGTCCGGCGACAACGTCAGGGAGAGCTTCATCATGAAAATGTTTAATCAGCATAATTTGAATTATTTAATTGCTGTATGTGCATCAGCTTTGCTTTTGCTAACCCCTGTGATGGGGTTTGCAGCAAAGCGCGATCCTGAAATAAGAAGTCCTTTGGGATGCAAAGATGTAGGGTATGGATTTGATTTAAACGTGTTACAAATTTTACCTGCAAAAGTGGGTGACTCCCAATCGCTTTATTTTATCTATAATAAGAATAAAAAAGCGATTAATTTATATCAAATGAGGCAGTCTGAAAGCAGTCAAAGTGTGTATTTAAATCATACGATTCCGGCAGGGCGCTGGGCGGTCCTCTCAAGTAGCGAACAAATGAAATATATATGTACGATAGATAACGGAAAAATGAGTCATGGTGAAATTATTAATTGTCAAACAGGTTTGAAAGTGTGCGAATACGCACGCGTGAAGTACGGCATGAACAATCGTGGAAATTACTGGCTTGCGCACGGAAACACCCGAGGGGGTGCGGTACGGCAAGTGATTTATTACGGCATTATTCCACGTTAGATGCCGCGGACAAGCCGCGGCACGTAGGCTGAATAGGAGAGCTCCATGAAATCGATTGCACCATATTTTTGTCTAGCACTGCTAGCAAGTACATCAGCAGCCGAAGCAAATAATGTACTTGAAGCGTATCGCTCAGGGCAATATACCGAGGCAGCGAATCAATTTTTAGATGGCACAAAGCCTGATAAAGTGGGGTTTGATTATTTAGGACAGATGTATTTATATGGCTATGGTGTACTCAAAAATAATCAACGTGCGATTGAAAACTTAAAAGCGTCAGCTGATAGAGGTTATTTGCCTGCACAAAAGCGCATGGCACGTTATGAGCTGATTCATGAACGCAATCCTGAAGCAGCACTTAAATGGTTTAAAAAAGCAGCTGAAAGTGGTGACTTAAAAGCGCAATTATACGCTGCTGCCGCTTATCACTTTGGGGTAGGTGTTAAAAAGAACGAAGATAAGGCGCGTCGTTATGACATTATGGCCTCAAAACAAGGCAATAGCTTAGCGCAAGCAAGTCTTGCCGAGCATTTTCTAGAAAGCCGGCATGCATCGAATAAACGTCTTGGCATGATTTGGGTAAAACGCGCACTCGAAGAAAAAGAAGCTGAAGCTGAATATTTAATGGCAGAGGTTTATCTTGAGGGCAAGTTAGCGCCTAAAAATTTAATAGAAGCAAAAAGATTATATGATTCAGCGCTTGCAGCAGGGTATATACCTGCCATGCAAGGTCTTGCGAAACTTGCAAAAGCAAATGCGGATGAAGCACTTCAAAAAACATGGGCTGATAAATATCAAGCAGCCAAGAGTAAATTATCAGATAAACCAGAAGTATTGGCGGCCCAGTGGTTAAGTCGTGGGAAAGCAAAAAATTTCACGCAATGCGGCTATGGGCTCAGCGGTATTTTTAGTGATTGGACGGATAATAATGCACTCAATTCAAACCGATATAATCAACCCCCACAAATGGCAGGAGTGAGTCGAAAAGCACTTTACAAACCGCAGTTTAAAATGATTAAGCCAAATACGATTCCATTGACTGCATATTATGATGTTCTGGTTAAATCTTTACCAAAAACATCTCAAAAAGCAAATTTCCCAACGCATGCTTTAGAAGAAAAAAAATACTCTGTGCTATTAGAAGAAAAAGCAGCATTAGGGGACCCTACCGCACAATTCGCATTAGGGCAGCTGTATCAACATGGTGTAAGTGTTGAGAAAGATAATGAGAAAGCAGTTGAATACTATATGCAAGCCATTGCACAGCAAGATTTAAGAGCAGAATATACACTCGGATTATTTTATTTAAATGGCGAAGAAAATGGTACACCTGATTATGAACAAGCCTTAGGTTGGTTCAACGATGCTGCATTTAAAGGCAACCCTGATTCGCAGTATGTGCTCGGCTATTTATTTGAGAACGGTCAAAAAGGTCCAGATGGTAAGTGGCTGATTGAACCGAATCAAAAACGCGCGATGGACATGTATGCACTCGCTGCGTTTAATCAATCACCAGAGGGTGAATATCGCTTAGCTGAAATGTTGGTACGTGACAAAACCGGTAGCTTAAGTGTTCAAGAACAACAGAAACAGCATGTATTAATGAAGCGATTGTATCAAGATGCAGCATCCAAAGGCATTAAAGAAGCTGTGTTGCCGCTTGCATTTTTTGATGCAATGGATAAATCAAAAGAAAAACAAGCGCATGCACTTGAAGTTGCTAAAAACGAAGCAAAATCAGGCAATGATAAAGCAGCACTCTTATATGGCATGTTGCTCGATAGAGGTATTGGTAGCGCGCCTGATAGAAGCGAAGCCGTATATTGGTATAAAAAAGCAAAAGCAAATCCTGTGAGTGCGTTTATTTTAGGAACGTATTATGCAACAGGGCATGAAGTGGGCGAAGACCAAGAGAAAGCAGCTGAGTTATTACAACAAGCGCAAAACGCTGGTTTTTCATATGCTGATTTTAATTTAGCCATACTTTCTCATGACAGAAGCATGCCTTTTTTAGATACTTTAGAAAAAGCGCATGAAAAAGGGAATAGCCGTGCAAGTTTATTGCTTGCTGATAATGCACTAACCCGTGCAGAAGATAATAATTCAATGAAAGAAGCGCGGGGCATTTATCAAGCACTCGCAGCAAGAGGTGATAAAGATGCGCAACTCAAATTAGCATATTTATTAGAGCAAGGTTTAGGTGGGGCTGTTAATTATGAAGAAGCTGAACGCTGGTACACACTAGCAGCAAACCAAGGACAACCTATTGCGCAATATTTATTAGGGCGTTTAAATCAAATGGGGCAGCTTGATAAGTTCCCAAATGATGAAGTTGCAAAACAGTGGTATCAAAAAGCGAAGCAGCAGTATGCGCCAGCTGCGATTGCACTCGGATTTATTTATGAAACCGTTGATAATAATTATCAACAAGCCTCAAAATCTTATGCGCTTGCCGCTCAAAAAAGTAATGCCATTGGGCAGTTTGATTTAGGGCTTATTTATGAATACGGTAAAGGACGCGCAGTTGATAAAGATAAATCAGAAAATTTATATCTAAAAGCTGCCAAACGCGGACATGTGCGTGCCATGGTGCAACTTGCAGGCATTTATCTACGAGATACTGGTAAATTTAGAAATGAAAAAATCGCGGCTAAATGGTACGAAAAAGCAGCGAAGCAGGGTAACCGTGATGCCTTGTATCAACTCGGCCAAATGGCAGAAAAAGGCCAGGGCATGTCAAAAGATATCGAAAAAGCCGCACGTAACTATCAAACAGCAGCCGATAAAGGCAATGCGAAAGCGATGTTTGCACTGGCGAAATTATATGAACAAGGCAACGGTATTTCAAAAGACCCCGAAAAAGCAGCAGCATTGTATCAAAAGCTTTCAGACCGCGGTAATGGCTATGCGCAGTATCATCTAGCCATGCTTTATTACCAAGGGGCATTGGGTGATAAAAACCAAGATAAAGCCAAACGCTGGTTAAAAGCAGCCGGTCAAAACGGCTGTGTAAAAGCACAGCATACTTTGCAATGGGTCAATGCGCAGAGCAGTGAAAGCACGAGCTTTATCGAGCCTTTGTCACTGGGCGTTAGAAGTGCATCTTGGTTAAAATAGGGTATAATGGCTACACGAAATAGCGTTGAGGAATGAACAATGTCGGAATTTACATTTAAAAAAGTACACACCTATCAACCCAAAGATTTTAATTATCATGCTTATTTGGCATCGAAAAAGAATTTGAGTGAAGATAAATTAAGAAATAGAAGAATACACTATATTATTCGTACTCTAACCGCGTTTGATATGCCTTTACATGAAGCACTGAGTTTTAAAGAAAAAACGTCTGCTGAATATAGCGCTCTGTCAAAAATGAAAATTGAATATCCGGACAGCCAAAAAACGTTTGACCTGGCTCAAACAAATAAGATTATAGAGCTGTTGACGGCATACAAAACGGAATTAAAAAATCAGTTGTTTGCCGAAAAAAGGAAAAGCAGCTTAGATGCATTTAAACAAAATAAACCATTGAATGATTCTGAGATTAAATTTAATGATCCACAGAAGTCAGTTGAAGCAATTCAGAAAGCGAGTTACCGAGGCAATCCTTTGGATCAAGAGTTGAACAATTTGATTTCAAATACAACGCGTTCTATTTCAGAATTAAACGTTTGTGTACATATATTGAAAAATCCAACAGATGTAAATGTAATCACTGATGCAGAAAAAGCGCAACTGAGAGCTGATATGCAAAGTGATTCAGATAAACAATTCATAAGTGCTGTGAAAAAAATCGTACGGAACGCTAAAACAGCAGGTGTTCGAAATGAAGATTTTGATTTTATTTTGAGTAATTTTGAAAAGAACTTAAAAAAGATTACGTCTTCGAAGCTTTCTAAAGTTGAGCAGAAATATTTAAAACAATTAGAGGTGGTTGGAGAGGCTTATATAGGTAACAAAAACCGACTTCAGCAAGACAATTATTTTGAGGGACGTGAAAAAGAGGTTATTCCTGAGCTAGATGCTTTTAAAGGTAACTTAGATAAGTATTTAGAGAAAAGAACTGCGTATGATAAAACGCATACAGGAGAGTATTTTTATAAAGGCCTGTTTAAATTTTTTCGTCTCCCGAATAGTTTTAGCTTTACAGAAAAAAAAGGTGCTGTTGAGCAATTAAAAAAAGCATTAAATGGAGAAGAAGTTAACTTGACTAAGGAGCACTTAGCTGTACTACGTAATGGTAACTTAGGCGTGGCTTTAAGAGATTTGATTAGAGAAGGTCATGCGGATGTGATTGCAGGAAAAAAATGCACGACAGTGCGAGATTTTGTTCAAGCAGTGAATGAAAATGTTGATTCAAAGTACTCAAGGCGGTCTCTTTTTCCTGGTCCAAAATAATAAACCGTAGTGGATATAAATTGGTGGCAATTTAAACGGATCTCCGTCTTTGCGAACCCGAGTGCAACGAGTGGTGCGGCAGTCCATGGGTTTTTATTTGAAAATATTCAAAATATGGATTGCCGCGTCGGGCTGACGCCCTCCTCGCAACGACGTAGATCGGGTGAATATCATAAAATAACGGCTTAACTTCCCCGCGGCTACGCCTACGCCACCCGGCCTTCGCGCCTACGCCACCCGGCTTGTCCGGGTGGTCCAGGTGGTCCAGTCAAGTTACGTTTTAAAATCACTGGATGGCCCGAATGAATCGGGCCAAGTAGGCGCGGGAACCTGACCCCACCATTGATTTGTTCATCCACCTTTAAATGGGTTCGGCCTGGTGTCGAAGGGGGACGGGCTTTTATGTTCATCTTCAGGCTTCGGTACATCAGGTTGTGGCACATGAGACGCTTCTTGCTTAAGAAAAAGATTTGAGGATGCGCCGCTCTCTGCCATACGTGTAGATAAACTTTCAGCGGTTCTAATCATTGAACATGTTGTTTGCATGCGCATGACTTGGGCTGAGGTGTTGTCATTCGCACCAGCTTTGAGTGCAAATTGCTCTGGAAGAAATTGTGGGCCGCCTAAGCGATTTAACGCTGTCATATCATCTGCTAAGCATTTAGATAGCATGTCATGTTGGGCATTAGTTGTTGCAAAACAGGCAGCCTGACGAAACAATTCAAAATTTTTGTGGAGGTTTGCATGCTGTTCTTGATGCTGTTTTTGATGCTGCTCTTGATTTGCCTCAAGCATAGGACTCGGTTTTGGCTGTGGCTGTAACCCAGGCCCTTGATGCATTGAGGCCAGTTGATTTGAAAGTAGGCGAGCACTTTGATGTGCAAAGACTAATTTTGCAATCATATCCGTCATTTTTTTCTCTTGATCCGCAGCACTTGTGTTTTTTGGGTTCGAAGTAAGTTGCTTGAAATCTTTTTCTGCCGTGTTTTTTTGTTCAGATGAAAGGTTTTCAAGGTCCGCGCCTTTAGGTAAAAGATATACGCTGCCATCTTTTTCAACAACGTCATGGGTGTCTTTCGGATAAAGTGTGTCCATTAAATCATTGAACTCTTCTTTAATACTATCCATATCTAGCGTTTCTTTTGTAAGCTCGTCGGCTAATATACCCAGACTTTCTTTATAAGGATCTTCTTTTGTTTTTGTTTTGCTTGCTTGTTTTAATTGCTTATCAATTTGTTGTTGCGTGAATATGTCTTGACGACGCTCAGCTGCTTCTTCTTTTCGTTCTGCAAGACCTAAAGTAAAGAGCATAAATGCGCGTTCTTGTTGTTCAAGCTTCGCTGCTTCAAGGCCGCTTTTTCGAAGGGCTTGAAGCTCTGCAAATTTTTTGGCAATTGAACTTTTAAGCGCTTTACCGCCAGGTGATTTAAGAAAGTCGGTGAAAGCAACGGCATTTTTAAAGCCAAAAAGCGCTGTGTTTTCTTTTTGAAGTAAAGGCGAGTTTTCATTGGCTTGTTTTTCAAACCAGGATTCAACTGTGGGTTGTGGTTTTTTGTTTGGAAGGATGCTGGGCATAATTGAAACTCCATGTTTTAAGTTAATATAGCTATTATATAGGATTGAAGCAGTGTTTGAAAGAACAGTGTGAGTTTAAAACAACCTAAATGAGTAAAGGGGTTAAGATTTGTTTTTAGGCGAGGAAGACGCTTCAGCAGCACCTTCTTCGTTCGCTTCATTGAAGCGTGCTTTAAATGTTTGCTCTATTTCAGGCAAGTCGGCAAGTGCAATCGCTTCTAATTTATCGTAAAAATTATAATGCGCTTTAAGATAGTCACAAACGATAGGCCATTCTTTTATCATGAGTGATACATCTACATCTTCTTGATGATGGATATAATCGGGTGGTGTTCCAAGCGCAGGTTCAAGTGAATTCTTAAAACTATAGTAATAGTCAGGGGAAAAAAATAGTTTAAATGAATCACGAGCATGTTCTGAAATCTCTAAATCTTTATTTTGTGTGATATCAGATAATGCTCTTAATGTTGCTGTTTTCGTAAAAGGATTGGTGGACCAATAAGAAGGCAAAACATGCATAGAAACACACCGCTCAAACGTATTATCACCAGAAACACCAGCCATACTTGATAAATGATAAAGCGCATCATAGGCAGTATTGTTTAAATAATGCCCATGATAAATACGAATCGTTTGTGAGCCATCTGGATTACATGGCACTGTAATCTCTGTATTTTCTTCTGGCGTGAATATTTGAATGCTTTGAATAGATGTGGTGTTTAGTTGCTTCTGTACTTTGCTAAGATAAAATGGATGCGCAAACTTTGAGAAATCGCTTCCCGAATGATAAATCACAATATCTTGATGCTTAAAATCAGCGTTGTTGTTAAAGTAGGCAGGTATAATTATATGATTATTTTGAAGCATCTCGAAATTGTCAGAATGCGTGGATTCAAGTAATTGCTTTGAGAATTCAGGATGTGCCTCTACTATGATTTGCCAGGCTGCTTCAGGCTCCATATGGGCTGTAGGCTTGATTTTAATACCACTGTTACCTGATGCTAAGCCAAGCGGCGCTTCTGTTATTTGTGCATGTTTAGGGGTGTTTACAGGAACATAAAGCATGCCTTCGTGTTCTGCGATGAGTTTGATGGGTATGTCTAGTTTGAAATAAGGCGCGTAAATATTCAGTAACTCGTCTAAATCACATGAAATCACGATGGCTTGATCAAAAGATTGAATTTGTTGTTGAACTGTTTCATTCGCAATAAATTCTCTATGATCATAGATATCCCCAAAAATAGCATTTGGATAGCCCATGCTAATTAATTCATCAATTACTCTGGCTTTGTTTGCTGGTTTTCCGTCGCTATCGAAAAGAATAATAGGTATAAATTCGACCTTGCTGAAACGAGGATTTGATTGCAGTGCTTCAACGATATCAACAAAATGAGAAAAATCACCCAAGCCATCAGCCATGATGGTGTTGAAAATGCCATATTTTTTCATATGATAAATATAGTACTATTTTTGTGTGTTTGCTTATTTTTTGATAGAATAAGTACTGATTTTTATTAATTTGATTAAGTAGATTTAAAATAAATTACAAGTACATGTGGTTATATCGCACTCGTTGGGCGACCTAATGTAGGTAAATCAACACTTTTAAATTGTATTTTAAAAGAAAAATTAAGCATTACTTCGCGTAAGCCCCAAACAACAAGGCATACGATTCGTGGCATTGTCACCGAAGATAACTGCCAAATGATTTATGTGGATACCCCAGGCATTCATGATGGCGGTAAAAAACATATGCACAGGCTTATGAATCAATCTGCTGAAGCAACGCTTTATGATGTGGACGTGATTGTATTTTTGGTGGATGGCACGCGATTTACAAAAGATGATGAACGCGTACTCAATTGCATTAAAAAAACAGATACGCCCTGTGTCTTAGTGCTCAACAAAGTAGACCTAGTTGATGATAAAAATAAATTATTGCCTGTATTGAGTGACTTGCAGAAAAAACATGATTTTTTAAGTATTGTGCCACTCTCAGCAAAAACAGGGCAAGGGGTGGATACACTCGAAGCTTTACTCAAACCTTTAATGCAAGAGGGGCCACATTTATTTGACGAAGATCAAATC
>JASJHH010000185.1:0-9203 GCA_033791145.1 Legionella sp. | reverse complement strand
GAAAAACTGCCACAAAAAAAATAAGCTAAAAAACATAGCTTAAATCGATACAACACAAAAAAGCCCTAAATATTTAGGGCTTTTTTGTGTTGTATCGATTTAAGCTATGTTTTTTAGCTTATTTTTTTTGTGGCAGTTTTTCACGAATACGTGCAGCACGACCAGACAATTCACGCAAATAGTAAAGCTTCGCACGGCGAACAGCACCACGGCGTTTAACAGTAATGCTGTCAACTAATGCGCTATACAAAGGAAAAACACGCTCAACACCGACGTTGTGTGAAATTTTACGAACAGTAAAGGCTGAATTAACCCCACGATTTCGTCTTGCAATCACAACCCCTTCGAAGGCTTGGAGGCGTTCACGGGTGCCTTCTTTTACTTTTACTTGCACAACAACAGTATCGCCTGAGTTAAATTCAGGGATTTTCTTGTCTTGCATTTGTTCTGCATTAATTTCATCAATCAAAAGACTCATGATTTATTCCTCCAACGGGCAGTCTAGTTTTAAAGAGCTGCCATACTCATGTTTAAAGTCGATAAGCAATTGCTCATCGGCATGTGTTAATGAACCGTGCGACAGTAAATCTGGCCGTTTTAGCCAGGTTTGACCCAACGCTTGTTTTCTTCTCCACCGCTCAATCGCGCCATGGTCCCCTTGTAATAACACAGGAGGCACCTTGTGGCCATCCACACAAGGTGGACGGGTATACTGTGGGTGATCTAAGAGCCCTGTATTAAAGGAGTCTTCTTGGGCTGACAGGGGGTGCCCCAAACTGCCCGGGAGTAAACGTGCCAAGGCATCAATAAAGACCATGGCTGCAAACTCTCCACCACTTAATACAAAGTCACCCAGTGACCATTCTTCATCAATATGATTGATGAGTATTCGTTCGTCAATTCCTTCGTAGCGACCGGCTACAAAGAGAATCGGTTGTTTGTTATCAGCTAATTGTTTTAAATCAGCTTGCTTTACTTTTTTTCCTTGCGGGCTTAAATAAACCGTTTTGCAAGTTTGTCCTAAAGCCTGTTTTGCTTCAGTGATTGCTGCATGCAAGGGCTCATAACGCATCAGCATACCAGGGCCGCCGCCATAAGGCTTGTCGTCTACCTGTCGATGGGGTGGGTTTGCCCAATCGCGTGGATTCCAATGTGTTAATTGAATCCGTTTTTCAGTGAGTGCGCGTCCTGTTACGCCGTATTGAAGGGCTGCAAACATGTCGGGCATTACACTGATTACGCCGAGGTTTAACATGAATTAAAAATCCAAATCCCAGCATACCGTAATTTCACGGCTATTTTTATTAATATCTTGAATCACGTCACCTAAAAGATAAGGAATAAGCCTTCTTTTTTGATGCGTTTCATCAACAACAACTAATACATCATTGGCGCCTGTTTCTAATACTGAGTCAACCACACCCATTATCACACCTGTTTGATGGATAACGCGCATGCCTTTGAGCTCGCTCCAATAATATTCTCCCTGGTCTAAAGTGGGGAGCGTGTCAGCAGGTATCGCTATCTCTAGATTAGTTAGCTCAGCAATAGCTTCCCGAGAGGTGTATCCATTGATTTGGGCTAACACATGCTTTGGAGTAACGCGCTCATCAAGGCGCTTTACTGCTTGCCATGTGCCGCCCTGTTTTTGGATAAACCAATCAGGATACTGCAGTATATTATCAGATGGCTCTGTGAATGAAATAACGCGAATAAGGCCTTTAATCCCTTGCGGGCGGCCAAATTTTCCTACGATAACCCATTCAGACTCAAGCACATCCATCGTATTTATGCTGCTTTATCTTCTTTTTTAGCTGCAGGTTTTTTTGCTGCTGTTTTTTCAGCTACAGGCGCTTCAAAGTTTTTTGTTAAAGATTGAACGCGGTCAGACAGTTGTGCACCAACACCCTGCCAATGCGCTAAGCGCTCTGTTTTTAGGTGCAGACGTGTTTCTTGTCCACGAGCAACAGGATTAAAGTATCCGATGCTTTCAATGTAGTTGCTGTCGCGACGTCTACGGCTGTCAGTAACAACGATATGATAAAAAGGGCGTTTTTTGGCGCCAGCGCGTGACAAACGAATAATGACCATGGTTTTCCTCAATAGATTAATCGTGATGACTTAAAAATGGAGGTCATTGTACGAAAATTAACGAAATAAAGAAAGGGGTGTATTGAAAAAAATAGAAAGTATCTTGCAGGTATTATATTTAAAAATATTTGAATTCATATAACCATATGATAATGTTTGTTTTTTCTAATAAATAAGTATAAAGCGTATGAAAAAAAGAGAAGCATTACTTAAAAAATTATCAACAAAAGAAGCGGTTACCGGAGGGGAGCTTGCGCCATTACCAAAGGAGGTGCCAAAAGGGGAGCATGATAAAGAGATGTATGAGACACTTCAAGCCTATTACTCTGATCCCAGTTTGTATCAATATATGTATTTCAAACCATCGACTCAAGCAGAGCAAAGTGAAGGCGGAGCAGAAGAGCAGGTGACAGCATCGAGTTCTTCCACATTACCTCAAATCGCCGGGAACTAAATTCAGCGCCATTTATTCCTATTTGTATAGTGATATGATAGATTTTATTTTTTATCCCAAATAAAAAATAAAATCTATGGATCAAGATCGCAAGAAGCGAAATCACGAAGAAGCACTTGAAAAAGACCCAGCCAGGGACAGAGTTTCGGGAGAGCTGGGGATGGCTCCGTTACCAAAGGGGCTGACGGCGGGAATACATGATGATGAGAAGGCTACAGTAATTGACGCTGAGCTTGAGGGTAATTTATTGAGTAAGCTTACGTTTTTAAATTTAAATTTAAATTCAAATCCAAAATATACTGATCGAAAGCGCAACTTTCAGAAAACACAAGAAGAAAAAGCAGCAGCTGCTGTAGCTCCTACTCCTTCTTTCTGAAGCAGCCTCCTGGTCATCCCCCAAAATCGCCGGGGAATGAACCGCCGCCCATATTGGGCATGCCGCCTAATCCGCGCATCATTTGCTTCATGGCGCCGGGTTTGTTCATTTTTTTCATCATTTTTTGCATTTGTTCAAACTGCTTGAGTAGGCGGTTTACATCTTGTATTTGTGTGCCTGATCCCATGGCAATGCGTCGCTTGCGTGATCCGATAATAATTTTGGGAATGCGGCGCTCTTTGGGGGTCATCGAATTAATAATAGCAACGGTTTGAGACATGCTTTTTTCTGCCATTTGAGCGGAACCCGCTGAATCTGGCATTTTCATGCCGGGCAATTTAGCCATCATGCCAGAAACACCACCCATTTGGTTCATCTGGAGCAACTGCTGTTTAAAATCGTTTAAATTAAAGCCATGGCCTTTTTTGAGTTTTTTAGTGAGCTTATCTTGCGTTTTTTTATCCGCTTTTTGCTCGACTTCTTCAATCAGGCTTAACATGTCACCCATGCCGATGATACGCGATGCAACCCGTTCAGGATGAAAAGCTTCTAAGGCATCTATTTTTTCGCCAGAACCCATAAACTTAATAGGCTGGCCAATAATTTGACGCATGGACAGTGCAACACCGCCGCGTGCGTCGCCATCTGTTTTAGTTAAAATAATACCGGTAAGCGGTAATGCTGCATGAAAGGCTTCGGCGGTGTTCACAGCATCTTGCCCTGTCATGCTATCCACAACAAATAACGTTTCAGTCGGGGAGGTGATTTTATGAAGAGATTTAATTTCATCCATCATCGCATCATCAACATGTAGGCGTCCGGCCGTATCGATGATTAAAACATCTGCAAATTGCTTTTTAGCGTGACTTAGTGCTTTTTTTGCAATTTTAATCGGAGATTCTTTGGGATTTGCATCAAAACAATCAACATCTAAGCTTTTGGCTAAGACAGCGAGTTGCTCTATAGCTGCGGGACGGTAGACATCGACACTGACCAGCATGACTTTTTTCTTTTCAACTTCTTTCAGATGTTTTGCGAGTTTTGCGGCAGAAGTGGTTTTTCCTGAACCTTGTAAGCCTGCCATAAGAAAAACAGCAGGTGGTTCTGTTTTAAAGTTTAATTCAGAGCGCTCACTGCCCATGAGTTCAACAAGCTCATCGTGTATGATTTTAATGAGCGCTTCTTGGGGTTTTAAGTGAGATTCAACGACTTGCCCGACAGCTTTTTCTCGAATTTTCTCAGCAAAATCTTTGACTACAGGAAGTGCAACATCTGCTTCAAGCAAGGCAAGACGTACTTCTTTTAAGACAGGTTTCATGCCTTCTTCGGTGAAGCGTCTTTGTCCGCCTAAATATTTAATTGACTCGGTTAAATGTTTTGTTAAATTCTCAAACATCACAGTACTCTTGATGGATCAAAAAGGTTTCATACTATACCATGAATTAAAAGCCTTATAGAAGGAAGCTCTTGTGTCGACCTCTATTTCGACGTTAGTGATTATTTTAATTGTATTGATTGTATTGGCCGCTTTTTTTTCAGCTGCAGAAATAGGATTAATGTCGATTAATCGATATCGTTTGCGCTATTTAGTTAAAAATAATCATAAGCAAGCCAAACGGGTGAGCCGCTTGCTTATGCATCCAGATAGATTGCTAGGTGTTGTATTAATTGGAAGTACTTTTTCTAACGTTGTTGCATCTATGGTGAGTACGTTGATTGGTGGGCGTATCTACGGCAGTCTTGGGGTCGGGATTGCCACAGTGCTATTAACGCTTGTGATTTTAGTCTTTGCTGAAATGACGCCCAAAACATTAGCAGCGCTATATACAGAGCGGGTTGCTTTTGCTTGTGCATGGCCTTTATTAGTCTTACAGAAAATACTATCACCTTTGGTGCTTTTGATTGGTGGGATATCTAATACGATTTTAAAGTGCTTTGGTATTTCTTTGAACTATACACAAAAAGAAGCTTTATCGAGAGATGAGTTACGTTCAGTTGTGCATGAAGCTGGTGGATTATTGCCAATAGAGCATCGAAGTATGTTGATTAGTTTGCTTGATTTAGAGCAAGCAAGAGTTGAAGACATCATGATTCCTAAAAGTGAAGTCATAGGACTTGATTTAGATTTACCTTGGAAAACAGTGCTTGAATCACTAGAAACTGCGCAGCACACAAGACTGCCTGTATATCGAGGTCATATTGAGAATTTATTAGGTGTGGTGCATCTTCGGCGTGTATTGAATTTATTTTTGGAAGATGAACTCAATGAAAAAGCGTTATTACAAGCCCTAGAAGCGCCTTATTTTATTCCAGAGGCAACGCCTTTAAACGTTCAAATATTAAATTTCCAAAAAATGAAACGTCGTAGTGGTTTTGTTGTTGATGAATATGGTGATTTACAGGGGCTTGTGACGATTGAAGATATTTTAGAGGAAATCGTGGGAGAGTTTACAACAGATATTGCGGCACTCAGCAAAGATATTTTCCCTCAAATAGATGGCTCAAGTATTGTTGATGCAAGTATTACGCTGCGTCATTTGAATCGTGCTTTAGGGTGGCAATTGCCATCGCTTGGGCCACGTACGTTAAGCGGGTTAATTATTGAGCAACTTGGATATATCCCACCGTCTGATTGTTGTTTAATGATAGGGATTTATCAAATTGAAGTACTCAAAGTCAGCGGGAATAAAGTTAAGAGTGTTCGGGTAACTCAATCAACGAAGCGGCGAGGTTTGCTATCTGACGGCGATTAGATAAAGCTCGGTTGATGGTGTGTCCGTCTAAATACTCAATTTCGCCACCAATCGGCAGCCCATGTGCCGGTTGGCTGATGGTGATGTCGTAGGATTTAAGCAGTGACTGAATAAAATGAATCGTTGTTTGGCCCTCAACGGTTGGACTTAAAGCTAAAATTACTTCTGATATATGACCGGAGGCGATACGCATTTTTAAGCCTTCTAGTGCAATATCCTCGGGTCCAATGCCATCAAGCGGTGAAATTTTTCCCATGAGAATATAATACTGGCCTGTATGCGCATGACTTTGTTCAATGGCAAATACATCTGCTGGGCTTTCAACGACACATAAAATATGTTGTTCGCGTTCTGTATTTTGACAGAGTTGACATAAAGTATGATCAGTATAGTTATTGCATTGTGCGCAATGACGGACTGTTTGCATGGCAGCTTCTAAGCTGCTGGCTAAATGAAGCCCTCGAGGGCGTTGATGTTGCAGTAGATGAAAAGCCATGCGTTGGGCCGACTTTGGCCCAACACCAGGAAGACATCGCAGTGCATCGATTAAACGAGACAGGGTATCCATAGGTAATAAATTATTTTTTGTCGTCTTCTTGATCTTCTTGCATTTTCTTCATGAGATCAGTTGGAAGATTTAAGCCTTCGGTTAAGTTTGTAATTTTTCGCTTAGAAGCTTCTTCAACTTTTTTAAGCGCATCGTTGTAAGCTGCAATCACAAGCTCGCTTAAAAACTCTGGATCTTCGTCGAGCGCTGAAGGTTTAATTTTTAAGTCTAAAATTTGATGCCGGCCATTTAAAGTGAGTGTAACCATATCGCCACCGGAGCGCCCTTCTACTTTTAATTCACCAAGTTCTTGTTGGGCTGCTTGCATACGTTGTTGCATTTTTTGAGCTTCTTTGACTAAATCGCCAATATTTTCGCCAATAGACATGATATTTTCCTTTGATTAATAAAACTAAAAAATAATATATTACAATATTTATAATATTATAGAGCATCGTGCAAATAATTTCATATTTTTATGTTGAGGCAAATGTTTTTTTGAGGGCTTGAAAAGCAGAATCAGCATCAAGTGTGGCCTGATTTTCGTTTTGGATTTCTTTTTTGTGAATACGCTGTTTTTCTGCTGGAGAGTTAGGGGTTTTCTCGCCACTTTGTAAGTTAAGTTTGATGGGTTTATTGTAATGGGCTGACAGTTGTTGCTCTATTTTGTTAATAACACCTGGGGTAAACAAAGAACGATGGTTTTTATCAAAATGTAGGTGAGCTGCTCCATTATCTTCTAGCACTAAATCAGCTTGTTTTGCTGCATTTAAAGCAAGGCCTGTGAGTTTTAGCTCGGGAATTAAAGCTCCCCAGGAGCTATTAGATACTTTTTTAGGGGGGGTAATTGGAGCAGCTTGTTTTTCAGCAGGTTTCGGCTTAGGTGCCGGCTTAGGTGTTTCAGTTGGTTTAATTGATTTTTTGGGGGTTGCTTCATACGTTAAAGGCGGTGTTTCTGCTGTATGTGCTGGTTTAAATGTATGCATCCGCAGTAAAGTCATTTCAAAGCCCATAGCACGTGTGGGTGAAAGCGGTAATTCTTCTTGGCCTTTTTGTGCGATTTGATAGAGCAGTTGCGTGTCTTCAGGGGGTAATGTTTGACTTAGTGGTGTGAGTGCTGTTTCTTCGGGAAAAACATGCAATAAACTAATTTGATGTAATTTGCTTAAAATTTCATCTAACACATGGGCGTATTGTCCACCTTCGGTTGCAATGGCGTGACTTAAATCAAGTAATTTTTTAGGTTGATTGTGTGCCAGCGCATTCAGAATATCTAAGGCATAATCATGCTTTGTATGGCCGAGTGTTTTTTTAACTTCGTTAAGTGTAATCGTGTTATCAGATAGCGCTATGATTTGGTCAAGTAAGCTTAAAGCATCACGCACACTGCCATCAGCTGCTTTTGCGATGAGGGTTAGCGCTTCAGCATCAAATGCTATTTCTTCTTTTGTTAAGATAAATTCGAGCTGTTTTTGAATTGTTTCAACAGGCAGTGCATTGAGGTGAAATTGTAGGCAACGTGATAAAACAGTCATGGGAAGCTTTTGAGCTTCAGTGGTTGCCAGTAAAAAAATAACGTGCGCTGGTGGCTCTTCGAGTGTTTTAAGTAAAGCATTAAAGCTATGCGTTGAAAGCATGTGGACTTCATCAATCAGATAGACTTTAAAGCGGCCTTGCGTTGGAGAGTACATGACGTTATCTAAAAGCTCACGGGTGTCTTCAACGCGTGTTTTAGAGGCTGCATCGATTTCGATTAAGTCAATACAACGTGCTTGCTCGATGGCAAGACAGGTATCACAAGTCAGGCAGGGTGTTGCTGTGATGCCAGCTTCGCAATTAAGCGCTTTAGAAAACAGACGGGCTATGCTGGTTTTTCCGACACCGCGGGTGCCTGTAAATAAATAAGCGTGATGTAGGCGATTTCGAGTAAGAGAGTTGCTGAGCGCTTGCGTAACGTGGTCTTGGCCGATGAGTTCGGAGAAAGTTTTAGGACGGTATTTTCGTGCAAGTGCAATATTATTCATCAGCACACATTATTATTGCTTAAATTATAGAGAGATGGGCGGCAGTCTAAAGAGCCGTACCCCGGCACTCGAATCGACCATTACCGCTGCTTCCTTCCGGATCTGACGGGATTCACGGTGTATCGATGCGAGGAGACCCTAAAGACCACCATCGTGAGCGAAGCATTCTATCAGAAGCGTTTTAAAACTGCTAGAGATTTTAAAATACGTCAGGGAATGCTGCGACCAACTGCAGCTTAACTGTTTGTTCGATGACAGTAAATACAGTATTGGTTACTTTCACATACAGCTGTAGAACCATAAAGTTTTTGGCAGTTATCAGATGTGCATTGAGCAGCGCCCATGTCCGTTACTTGGCCACCGAATTTATAATTTGCTTTTGCTTCTCCGCAGCTTAAAGTATTTGAGGCATATCCCATATACACCTCATCAGTAGAAGTAATGCAGTCTTTTTTGTCTTTGTTTGGTTCCACGTAGGTGGTTGCAGCCTTATCATCGCTAGTGTATGAGTAAAAACAGTTTTCACCGCTATCTTTGCCGCACTTTAGTTTTAAGTACTCATCCTCACTGCTAGTGCAAGAACTCGAACTCGATTGAGTGGAAAAGGTGAGCAGAAAAATGCCTAGAGCTGCTGAAAGTCCAGCTTTTCTCCTTGGAAGTTCTAGCATGTGTTTCTCCTTAAGTTAGCCCGCTTAAGTACAGCTTGTCAGATCGTACATTTGGAAGCAAGCGTATATATACCATTATATGTTCGCGTTTTATATGAGAATTATATGATAATTATATAAGAGATTTTTTATTTAGGTGTTGACAGGGTCACAGAAATCCGTAGAATGCACGACACGCTTGAGGCGAAGTTCATTGGCAATTGAAGAAACAAACTGAGTGGGCGTCCTTGAAATAAATTTGGGAGTCTAACACCGTACAGTAGTATATATAGTGCTTGTTATGTTTTTTA
>JASJHH010000184.1:0-5312 GCA_033791145.1 Legionella sp. | reverse complement strand
CTGCTTGAATCAATTTTTGAACAAGCAAAAAATTTCCATTTTTTGCGGCAGCATGAATCAGATGATATTTACCTGTTACAGGTTTTGGTATGCGAGCGCCAACCTCAGCAAGCAAAAGTATAATCTCATCATGCTGTTCAGCCAGCGCAAGGTCTAAGGCTGTTCTTTTATCCCTTAATAAGGTATTTAAATGAACGTGGTTAGCTATCAAAAATTTGGCAATATCTATTCGATTATAAAATGCTGCATAAGCTAACAGCGTAAAACCTTTTTTATCGGCTTGATTCAAAAAAGCTGGATTATAGTAAAGCAGCACTTGAACCAGATTCAGCCCTTCTCTTGTTGCGAGCGCATGGGGCAAGTTCTCACCTTGTAAGAGAGGCTCTATACTTTCCATATGATTCGCAACAGCGCCAGCCTGCTTTAAAATAGGAATACAATTTTTATATTGGTTTGCAATCGCCCAATCTAAAACTGAGCGATTATGCGCTTTATGTTCGGTTTTAGAGTGTTTTGTTACAGCATTAACATCTGCGCCATGAGAAATCAGCAATTCGACAAGCGCTTTATGGCCGCGCGATGCAGCCCATACTAATGGTGTTTGACCATAAATATCTTTTTCGTGAGTTAACGCCGGACTTTGCTGAATGAGTTGCCCAACCAATTTTAAATGCCCATGTTGAGAAGCCCAGTGAACAACATGAAAGTCTTTTTTTACAAGCGGTTCTGCTGCATTTTCTTCATCTGGATGAAAAATTGAAAATAATTGTTTGATGTTTCCTGTTGCAATTCGTGCTTCTGGCTCACGCATTAAACAACCCGAAGTTACAGCTGCAAGTAATGAATCTGCATCTTCTGGAATTGCTGTATAAGCACCTCGCGCGATACGACCCAGTAATCTTGCATCATCCTCTTTCTGATTCAGCGCTTTATCCCCAGGTTTATCATAAGGATAAGCAAGAAGCATTATTGTTAATAAAGTGATGCCGAATGCATGTATATCACCTGATTTAGTGTATCTATGTTTGCAATTCTGACGCAAAGGTAATTGAGCCATTTCAGGAGCCCAGTAAGCTATTGTCCCTGTTAGAGGCAAAGGCTCATCCACCTCCTTCATTGTATAGCCAAAATCTCCAATTTTTGCCTCTAGTCGGTCAGTAAGCAGTATATTCTCAGGCTTAATATCTCGATGTAAAAAACCTCGACCATGCAAATAATCAAGGCCATCAACAATATTTTGAGTTATTAATCTGTATTGAGATGCATCTAAATTTTTATTCTTAGCGCATAAAAAGTTGAATAAATCATAAGACATTAACTCTAAACCAAGATAAATAAACTCTGAACTCTCACTATCAAAAAGAAGTTTAAGCAGGTTAGGGTGGTCAAATGATTTTTGTAGCGCTATTTCATTCGCAGCAAAAGAGCCTCTATTGCCTTTCATGCGTTTCACTGCAACAGGCAAATCACCCCAACGTCCTTGACATACAATTGTCTCATAGCTACCAGTTGCTAATTGTTCTCCAAATGTTAATTCTTTGCCGTCTATTTTTATCTTCATGTAGGCATACACCAAATATAAATATATATGCGCATTGTATCATCAGATAATCATTTGAATCAGCAGACATACAACAAAAATAGAAGTAACACGCCCTACTTTAAAGCAGCGATATTTAAAATCAAATTTGGATTAGGGCAATGCTTTGCATATTCAGAAACCTTACTGGGTTCTATGACCCCTTTATAATTACCAAACTCTCCTTTCATATTATCAATAATTTGAAAATGCACATGTTCAGGCCACCCACCATTTTCAAAGGGTTTCCCAACCGTCGCAATCTGTTGGTTTTTTTTTATTGTTTGCCCCACATGTAAGCCCTTAATCGCATCACGACTCAGATGACCATAAAGCGTATAAAAAGTTATGCCATCCAAATTATGCTCTAAAATAAGCGTTGGCCCATAATCAGCGACAGCGTTATTATCTTTAAAACTATGTATTTTACCAGCAATTGGCGCATATATAGGTGTTCCACTCGGTACCATTAAATCTTGGCCTAAATGAACACTACGCGCTTCTTTTTCAGGAGCTTGATAATTTTTTCCTCTTTGATAAATATTCCTATCTTCTAAATAGCGACCAATCACCAAATCAGCACCTGTCTGCTCACGAACTTCTTTAGAATGCTTGAGTAATGCTTCAGTAGAATAAATATCCACATGATCGAATTCAGCGCTTTCTTTAGAAATATCAAGTACATGAACTTTACCACACTGATATTTTTCGGGTAATACCAAACCAAATTCACCTTGATGACGCTCGAGTATTTGTTGTAAATCATTTGCATAATTCACGGCCGAAACAGTCATTATAATTAATACGAATAATAATTTTTTCATTTATTTACCTTTTTTAGACCTACGAGCCTACAGAGTTTACGGGATCATAAGTTGCCATACCTTTCTTCACAGAGCCTACCATATCAACCCAACCTTGATACGCTCGAACATATTCATCCCTTTGCTCATCGGGGTTATATTTTTCTCCACACGACCAGTACGACGCTACATCAGATAAAGACTCAAGATACCCACAACCCACTGCCGCTAACATTGCCGCACCAAATGCTGTAGTTTCGACTTCTGACGGACGCTTCACTAAAATATTGCATGTTGATGCTAAGTACTGCAAAAACCAAGGATTCTGAGCCATGCCTCCGTCAGCATGTAAAACACGTAATGGAACAGATATATCATCTTGAATGCAACGCATAATATCGTTCGTTTGAAATGCTACGGTTTCTAATGCCGCACGTACGATGTGCTCAGGTTTTGTACCTTGGGTTAGACCTGTAATACATGCCCCAGCGGGTGTTATCCAATGAGGCGCACCAAGACTCGTAAAAGATGGGAGAAAATATACACCAGCATTGTTTGCAACGCTTTTTGCAAACTGCTCGCTATCTGCATACTCCGGTAAAATCTTTAAATCATTACGTAACCATTTTAAAGTCGTTCCAGCATGATAAATACTGCCTTCCAATCCGTAAGCTATTTCTCCTTTTACATCATAGGCAATCGTCGTTAAAAGATGAGGCGAGCGAACCGGTTTTGAACCTGTATTCAATAATAAGAACCCCCCACTGCCATAAGTTGCTTTCATCATGCCTGCTTCAACACACGCCTGACCAATCAAACTCGATTGCTGATCGCCAACCATCGCCATAATCGGAACGCCGACACCTAAAATATCAGGATGTATTTCACCAAAATCTGCAGTATTAGGTAAAACATTAGGAAGCACAGACTTTGGAATAGAAAAATAGGCGAGTAACGCATCATCCCAAGCACGCTGCTCGATATTAAACAGTAACGTTCTTGATGCATTGGTTACATCAGTTGCATGTATGGCGCCCTCGGTTAAACGCCACAACAAATATGAGTCGATGGTACCAAATGCTAAGTCACCTTTATCGGCCAAAGCACGTGCTTCAGGCACATGATCTAATAACCACTGTAATTTACTCGCAGAAAAGTATGCGCTGGGAATTAATCCCGTTTTTTTCTGCATTAGCTGCAGCTGTTCTGTAGGACACGCCGTAAATAGTTTTTCTGTACGCCTATCTTGCCAAGAAATGGCAGGACCTAAACAGCGATGTGTTTTTTTATTCCAAATGACAGTGGTTTCACGTTGATTTGTAATACCACACGCACGGATATCAGCCGGATTAACTTCGGCTGAAACCTCACGAATTGCCAAACAGGTTTTCTCCCAAATCTCATCAGGGTCTTGTTCAACCCAACCGGGTTCGGGATAAGTCGTGGTTAAAGCATGCTGACTTTGATAAAAAATTCTTCCTTTATCATCATACAACATCGCTCGTGTGCTGCTACTGCCTTCATCAATGGCTAAAAAATACATGTGTTTATTTGAGCTTGATTTAAATTGCTTTTATCCTAGCATTTACATATAAAACAGGCAAAAACTAGGGCGTGTTGACAATCAATGGCATTCGGTTAAGAATATTTAAATAGCTGTTTATCGAGACCTAGCGCAAAGAATCAGTACATTAAACAATAGATTTGCCCCCGGTGAAAGTGATTTCTGTATTCTCTAAATCAAGCACATCTTCCCAATCTTTATTTTTCTCAAAGATACTTCCACCTTTCATTTCTTGAAAAGAACTAGATTTTTAAGATGTGATGCGTAATTTATTGCGCGGACATGAAAGATATACCCATCGCTAATGAAGTTGCGAACTTAAGCTAAATATGATCAAATACCCGCATGAACAAACGACTTACAGCACAAGAACGTGCAGACTTAATTATTCAGCATAAATCAGAGCGAGATGGTCGTATCCGCGACCGGATAAAAGCAGTCCTTCTTTATGACAAAGGCTATAGTTATACGAAAGTAGCTGAAATACTTTTACTTGATGATGAAACAATTCGACGCCACGTCAGTAATTACTTTCTTAAGAATCAATTAGCACCTAAAAATGGTGGAAGCGCAAGCCGCATCAGTTTAAAAGACTCGGAACGATTGAAATCCCCTCTTCGTGAAAAGACTTATCTTTATGTCAAAGAGATTTGTGCTTATGTTAAATCCGAGTTCAATCTAACCTACACGCGAAGTGGGATGACGAAATGGTTACAGGCGAACGGTTTTCGTTATAAAAAACCGCATGGCATACCTGCAAAAGCAGACAAGACCAAGCAAGAAGCGTTTATTGAATACTATAAAAAGCTAAAATCTAACCTTCCCAAGGACGAAGCAATCTATTTTTTAGATGCATCGCATCCCCAACATCAAACAAAATTGGCCTATGGTTGGATAGCAAAAGGGACTCGAAAACCTGAGAAAATGACCGCCTGTCAAAAACGAGTTAATTTAATTGCTGGTATCAATTTAGCTGACCATCATGTTGAGTATGCAGAGGCTAAATGGATAAATGGCGAGAGCATTGAGGCTTTTTTGAAGCAACTTATTAACTCAAAACCAGATGCTAAAAAAATACATATTGTTTGGGATAATGCGGGTTATCACAAGAGCCAAGCGATACGAGATTTTGTTAAAACAACAAATATTGAACTTCACTTTCTTCCACCTTATAGCCCAAATCTCAATCCTATTGAGCGTTTATGGAAAATTATGGATGAACAAGTAACCTACAATCGTTATTACCCAAAATTTTCTGATTTTACTGAAGGAATTTTAAGTTTCTTTAAAGATATTGCCGAATATAAATCTACGCTGGTGAACAGAATTACCGATGATTTTCAGCGCCTAAACTTTGCATCAAATT
>JASJHH010000183.1:0-5224 GCA_033791145.1 Legionella sp. | reverse complement strand
ATATATCCATTTTGATTTGATCATTTGCTTGTCCCTAATATCCAGGTGAATTGCCCGAAGACCGCTTGATAGTATAAATTGGACTGCTTTAATTGCTTTTTGAACGGCGCATCATCCAGTACAGCTTCTCCAAGGTTTGCTTTGCCTATATCGGCCAGGCGATATCCGACGCCAAGACGTGTATTTTTTGAGATATCTATTTCTATACCCGCACCAACCGCGTAGCTAAAATTAGTAATAGAATTTTTTTTGAATTCAGGCGTAAACGTTAAAAATTGCGGCACATGGGCAGCATAATCAGAGGTAGTATTAAAAGCAGCGCCTATACCAAGAGAAAAGTAGGGGTGCATTAAATCTTGTATCGTTCCGAGTAATCTAGCTTCGATGAGAAGCGATTTATTTTTTACTTTGTAATTATATGGAATCTGAATAGCAGTTGCTGCATCCACCCCTTGGGTTAAAGTGCTCTTACCTGAGGTCAAATCATCAGGTTGATAAAAACTAACACCGAGTTGTAATTCTCCAGGAAATTTTACGGGGACATGAGTGCCTACGAAAATACCATAAATAAATTTTTCTACAGATGAGGGGTTTGCGGTATATCGATAAGTTGTATAATCATCAGGCATAGTCAGTGTTTGAGATTGCCCCACTTTGGCTGACGCCATACCGCCCGATAGGTTAATCACAGCGGTATGAGCCCAAGCCGTATTCGCCAATAAAAGCAGTATTAAATAACGTACTTTAAAAATAAACATTTATTACAGTCCTTTGTTTTTACTTATTTAATCTTAATTAAAAACTCAGGGTTTGACCATCCGTAATATGTGTTAATACACTGGCTGCAATTAAATATTGATTGTTATTAATCAAGCAATAATCAACAAGCTCGCCGATTTCTTGTGTATTGTCTTGATTCATTAAGCGAAGGCCTGGCTGTAGAGGCTTATTGGTTTCAATCGTAAATATTTTAAGCGCGTGTTTGTGTTTGGCTTTATAATGCATACGCGCAATAATTTCTTGGCCTCTATAACAGCCTTTATTAAAATTAATATGACCCGATAAATGCAATCCTAATCGATGCGGTAAAAATAACCCACGCGATTCAGGATGAATTTGTATCTCGCCGTGTTTTAGGCGCAACGCATGCCAGGCAGCTATATTTTGAGTTGCTTTAATTTGATTTAAATTATTTTTATGCACCAATAAAATATAACAATTATCCCCCAGATAATAAGCGCAGTTATTGTTTGATATAAGCACTGCGTGTTTTTCAGTGGGCCAGAGGCCTTCAAACGGCAGGGGTTGATTAATATCTTCAAGATAAAATCCAAAAATATGATAATTTGTTTCTTGTTCAAGCTTAACACGCGATAAAGCAGCTGTTTTTGAAAGCGATTTTTGTGTTTTTTCGAGTAAATCAACAGGTAAAATCAAGCGTAATATCTGATTGAATTGCAGGACATCAGGCAGTGCGAGTATGCGGCCTTTTAAGTTACAAAAAACACTTGGGCGCATATGTTCGGCATTGACTGCTTCAACATCACAGCTGAGTTGGCCTTGTAAATAAGTTGCGGCATTGTCACCTAATATATTAAGAATACATAAGTTTTGTAAATCAAATAAAGTATTTTGAGATGGGTTCATATGATATTAATTATTATTATAAATAAAAATAAGATTATAACGTTGAATACGTGCTTTGTCGCAAGAAATCCTGACTAGGAATCAGATCGGAAGGTATTTTTTGCAACATGTCAGGACTTAGAAGCTCAATCACGCAGGCGTTTTGATTAATCGCAGTTAAAATAAAATCTTCGCTCGCTTTTAATTCATTAGAAGCATAATAAAGAGCTCGAGCATCTTGTTTAATTGCACTTAAGACAACTTCAGCGTCATTTTTTAATTCTTTACAAGCAAATTGAAGTGCTAAGCCATGTTGATTAACAGCAGCTAAAACAACCTCTAGGTCAGCTTTTAATCCATCAGAAGCGTATTTTAGTATCAAGCCATTTTGATTGACTGAAACTAAAACAATATCTCTGTCATGCTCAATATTTAATTCTTTAAGTATCCTGCCGCAACTTGTTTCAATCTTGTTTAAAAGCGCTTCCCTGTCTGGATTTTTTTGTATTGCTTTAAGAGGTGTTTTGTTCGCTATAAATGTATATTCCCTGAGCGCCGTTAAGATAACTGCATCATCGAGTTTTAATTCATTAGATGCGTATTTAATTGCCTGTATATTTTGATTAATCGCAGTTAAAACAACTTGTTTGTCATTTCTTAATGCCTTAGAAGCATGTCTAAGTGCCTTGCCATTTTTTGAAACAGCAGCCAAAACAACTTGTTTGTCATTTTTTAACAGATTAGAAGCAGATTTAAGTGCGTGACCATTTTTTTTAACCGCAGCTAAAAGCGTTGTTCTTTCATCTTTTAATGGATTAGAAGTGCGTTTAAATGGAGTCAGCTTTTTTGGGGAGGGGCTAAAGAAGGAAGCAGATAAAGATATACCCACGCATGCTTCAATATTAAAAGGAGGGGTAGACATACTAAAATCTCTCATTAAAACACACAAGTGTACTCTAACTTTACGTCATGATCAATAAAGTATCTTTTGATGCAGCTGCTTTTGAATGAAGTGATCTTAACTAAAGAGCAGTGCTATAGTGTGTAGCTATACTTATAGCATGAGGAACAGGATGTTCGCACAGGCTTATGAATCAATAAAAATAACTTATGAATCTTGGATTTATGCATTAACACGGGTTGTTATGTCACAAGTTCGAAAGGCTCATCAGCTTGAAACAATAACAGAGGAAGATATTGAGAGCTTATTGCGAGAAACTTCAGATTCAGACTCAGAGCCTGAAGTTTCTTTACCGATATCATGCAACATGATGTAGTTTATCGCATATCAACTTAAAACAAATGATCAGGCTGCGTTGTTGGTTTTAAATGCAATTTTTCAAGTACCGGATGCGCTTCAGCTTGTTCTGGTTTAGCTGTTGCATCCTCAGGAATTAAGTCTTCCCGAAAATATTCTTCAATGCTTGTGCTGCTATTGCTTGCGTCCACTAAGCCTGTTTTGGGATTGATTTTTTTAATCACAATATGCTCTGGGACCTCAAGTGTTTGTTCTGGTTTGTTTTTTAAGGCTTCGCGCATAAAATCAACCCACAGTGGGAGCGTAACTTGTGAAGCGTATTCATGCAGTGAATTAGGACTATCATAACCAACCCATGCGGTTGCGACGATATCGGGATTATACCCTGCAAACCAGGCATCGAGTTGGTCGTTGGTGGTACCTGTTTTACCGGCAATGTCTTGGCGTTCTAAAACACGTGCACCGCGCGCCGTACCGTTTTGAACCACACTGCGTAAAGCAGTGTTCATCAAGAAAGCTACTTCTTCTGAAAGAATACGAGGGGCTGATATGGCCAGTGGTTTATCTTTTGTTTCAATATCATTGGGCGCTGCAGTAGGGGTTGCTTGCAAGCGTATATTGCCTTCTGAATCTGTGATTTTATCAATGAGATACGGCTCAACTTTATAGCCATTATTAGCAAATACGGCGTAAGCTGCCGCCAAATCAAGTGGGCTTATTGTGAGTGTGCCAAGGGCAAGTGATAAAGTACGTGGCAGGTTATTTTTTTGAAAGCCAAATCGGCTAACAAAATCAACTGCATAATCAATGCCAATGTCGTTTAAAATACGAATAGACACTAAATTACGTGAGCTAATTAAGCCGGCTTTCAAGCGGGTTTGACCTGCAAATTGATTGTTCGCATTGTGTGGTCGCCAGAGACCTTCTTGGCTTGGGTCGTCCATAGCAATTGGGGCGTCATTAATCAGCGTTGCAAGGGTGTATCCTTTGGCAAGCGCGCCTGCATAAATAAAAGGTTTAAAGCTTGAGCCGGGTTGTCTGTCTGCTTGTGTGGCACGGTTAAACTTACTGCGTTGAAAATTAAACCCACCCACAAGTGCTTCTATTGAACCGTTAGACGGATTTAAGGCAACTAAAGCGGCTTCAACATCTGGAACTTGTGATAATTCCCAGGCATTTTTTTTGTTTTTTTGGATATAAACAATATCACCAGGTGATACGACGGTGGAGGCTTTGGTCGGTTTCTTTCCGACCCAGCCTTTTCTAAGGGCAGGTCGTGCCCAAGAAAACCCTGACCAAACAAGGGTTAAAGTTTCGCCTTGATTATTTAAGGCTTCGGCGGTTTTTCCAGTGTCTTCATCGATAGATAAAATCAGTGCAGGTTCTAATTGATTAATAACCGGATAGGCCTTTAGTTTTTTTTGTAATTGTTTGGCAGAATAATCACCCAATGATTTGATTTTAGCAACAGGGCCGCGATAGCCATGTCGTCTGTCATAATCCATTAGATGTTTTTCGACAATGTGATTGGCCGCTTCTTGTAAATCTGAATGGATAGTTGTGTAAACTTTATAGCCTTTTGTATAGGCATCAGAACCAAAATGGTCATAAAGTGACTGACGAATCATTTCAGCCACATAAGGGGCATCAGTTTCGGTTTCAATCCCGTGATAACTTGCTCTGACCGGTTCTTGAAGAGCTTTTTGATACACTTCTTCGGTAATAAAATCATTTTCACGTAGGCGGTCTAATACATGATTTCTGCGTTTGAGTGCAGCTTTGGGGTTCGCAAGTGGGTTTTGTGAAGAAGGCGCTTGTGGAAGGCCTGCAAGCATAGCCATTTCGGCAACTGTCAGTTCATCCAGTGATTTACCATAATAAACTTGGGCTGCTGCAGCAACGCCGTATGCACGGTTGCCTAAGTAAATTTTATTCAAATAGAGTTCTAATATTTTTTCTTTAGGTAGTTCGCGGTCAATTTTAATCGCAAGTAAAATTTCGTTGAATTTTCGTAAAAACGTTTTTTTGCGATTTAAGAAAAAGTTACGGGCAACCTGCATGGTAATCGTGCTGCCTCCCTGTGATTTTGTACCGGTTTGAACCATACGAACGGCAGCGCGCCCCAGCCCAAAAATATCAACACCTGGGTGTTCGAAAAAACGCTGATCTTCAGTTGCAAGCACTGCATGCACGAGTGTTTGAGGAATCTCATCATAGCTGACGGGGCTTCGTTTTTTTTCACCATATTCTTGGATGAGCTTTCCATCTTTGCTATAAATTTGTAATGGCACTTGA
Source organism: Legionella sp. (assembly GCA_033791145.1). Taxonomy (GTDB): domain Bacteria; phylum Pseudomonadota; class Gammaproteobacteria; order Legionellales; family Legionellaceae; genus JAALKW01. Next base: position 45 of record JASJHH010000183.1, on the reverse strand, counting down.
AGCTGCACGGTTTTTAATGAGTCAACATCAGGTAATTGGCTTTCG
>JASJHH010000182.1:0-11930 GCA_033791145.1 Legionella sp. | reverse complement strand
AATTCAGAATGTCTCGGGTAGCCTGTTTTAAAGAGGGCTTTAGGCATTCTTGCATCTTTGGCAGGATAAATTCTTCCGTTTGATTCAGCAACAATTTTATCAAGGCGTTCGAACAAACGCTGTGTTTTTTGATTTTTGTTTGGAAAATCTAATGCTAAGGTAACACCTTCACATGGAAAACTCAGCATGCCTAATGAGGCGCGTTTTCCAAACGTTTTCAGTACGGCTAAAAAAGAGCCTTCAGCGGCTTTTGAGATTTCTTGAAGCATTGCATCAATTGCATCATATCCCATCTCACGCGGAATTACGCATTGATATTGATAAAAGCCTTTTTTGCCATACATGCGGTTCCAGTGCTGGATATTATCTAATGGATAAAAGAAGCTTTCGTAATGCGTGAGTTGTTGTTTGGGTTGGTTTTTTTTAAGATTAAAATAAAGTGAATTAAATGCTTTTAAGCTAAGCGGATTTAAACAAAAACTTGGCAAATTAACAGGAAGATGAAGTTGATTAGATTTTTTTTGTATTTTGTGTGGTGGGTTAGTTTCTGAGGCATTTCCACGCATAAAAAGGCCTCGGGTTGTTTGTTTGGAAAAACAGTCAATCCATGACACGGTATATTCCCAGTTTTCTTCTGAGTCATCAGCGAGTTGAAAAAAATCACTTAGGCTATCAAATGGCACGGTTTCTGTGTTTATCCAGGGCGTTTTGACGCGCTGCAATTGGATTTCTGCGCTTGTAATCATGCCCGTTAAACCAAGGCCACCAATGGTTGCAGAGAACCACTCAGGTTGCTGGTTGGGTCCGCACAGAATTATCTCGCCATTTGTTCTGATGAGTTCTATCTGGTGCAGGTGATTCCCAAAACTGCCTGCGTGATGATGATTTTTGCCATGGACGTCATTAGCGATTGCACCACCGATTGTTACGTATTGTGTGCCAGGTGTAACCGGTAGCATCCAGCCTTGTGGCATAAATAATTGTTGAATCGTTTGGAGTAGTACACCTGCCTCACAGCGTAAAACCCCTGTTTTTTGATTAAAACTAATGAATCGGTCAAGGGTTGTTGTTTTCCATAATAAGCCATCTGGATTAAGACAAACATCACCGTAGCTTCGCCCCATACCATAGGCAATACCGCATGCCTTATTTTGAAGTTGTGTATGCAGCGGTGTACGACGCGTTAAATCTTGAATCGCATGATTAGCATGTGTGAGCCTGCCCCAAGATGAAATAGGTTTCATGAAAAGCCTATTGAGCCAATAGTCAATACGGAAAAAAACAAAAAACCTGTGAATAAGCTGGTTTTGTTTTTTAAGGCAAAAATAACAGGGTCATCATGCATGTTTCCGCGATGCGCTTCTAACCAAACAAAGCTGACCCAAAACAGCATGAGTGGCACAGCAGCCCAGATGTATTCAGGGGCTTGATATAAACTAAGTACTGCTTCGCTATTCAGATAAAGCGCTAAAACCAATACGGCAGCATAACCTGCAGTCACTCCAAAGGTTTGAACCATAGGGGCGTCAGTTGTGTAATAACCACGTCCGGCTATTTTAGATTTATTTTTTGTAATTGGGTAATGAGTTCGACATAGCGTTTGACAAAAGCAAGGGATAAAAATAAAAAAACCGAAAAAGCCAGCAGCCAAAAAGTTAAAATATGGTAAGAGGCTGCAGCCCCTGCAATGATGCGCATGGTGTAAAGCATGGCAAGTGTAATGCAGTCGACAAGAACTAAGCGTTTTAATCCCCATGAGTAGGCACAGGTGATTAAAAAATAACAAAGTAGCGCTGCTGAAAAAGCAGGCCCAATTAAATAGGCGGCACCAAAACTTGTGGCAAGTAATAGAGGCGTTAATAAAACACCAACCCAGACTGGAATTTTGCCGGCGGCAAAAGGACGCTTACATTTGCGAGGATGTTGTCGGTCGTTTTCTAGATCCAGTAAGTCATTCATAATATAAACGGACGAGGCACAAAGACTAAACGCAAAAAACGCAAAAATTAAGGTCATCCAAATGTGAGGCTCTGTAAATTGATGTGCTGCAATCATCGGGATAAATAATAATAAATTTTTGACCCATTGGTGTGTTCGCAATGCTTTGTTATATACCGTAAGCGTTGGTTTAATATTTGGAAAAGAAATTTCAACGTTACCTAAATTATGTGCTTTTTTTGTGGTTTTAGATGACGTGTTTACAAGAATGGCATGGCGTGCACGTTTCCAAACAGCAATATCACAGGGTGCATTTCCGGCATAATCAAACCCCGCATGGCCAAAACGTGATTCAAGTAAATGGGCTTTGTTTTCACCGGATAAATTATTGGATGGACTGCTCGCAATGACTTCGCTAAAAATATTAAGGTGTTCTGCAACGCCATTAGCAAAACTAGTATGTGAGGCTGTGCATAAAATAAGTTGCCGGCCTTTTTCTTTTTGCTCAATTAGCCACTTGAGAAAAGTATGATTGTAAGGGAGCAATTCTGGGTTGATGTTACTACGATGTGCGAGTTGCATTTTAAGTTTTGTTTTACCTTGAGATAACCAATAAGGAAATTTGAGTAGCGATAGCGGGTTATGACCCACCCCTTGAAAAGCCGATTCATGCAGCATGTCTGTGTGAATTAAAGTGCCATCTAAGTCGACGACCAAAGGTAGAGTGCTCAAAATCGTTCCCTCACGGTTTTTGTTATTTTAAAACAGTCCTAAAAACGCTCGAAGCATAGCATAGAAAATCATAGGGCAGGAGAGGGCGGGTGAAATTTTAGGATGCTTTTAAAATATATAAATTAACGAGCAAATCTTCGTCCTGTTGTTTTCGTGCAGCCAGTGAAGTTTGCTGTAAAATATTGAAATTATATTGTGCGGCGAGTGTTTTAATATAATCAGGATGATGCGCAAAACGTGCGGTTTTTTGAAGGGTCCAATCACAGGTTTTGCTAATTTCAGTGCTAAAAATAAAAAGACCAGATGCGTCTATATTTTTTTTGATGTGTTTAAACAGCGTATTTAATTCACCTAAATAAGGCAGCACATCTGCTGCTATAATGAGTGAAAATAAATTTTTATTTTGAGATAAAAACGAAATAGCGTCTGTTTGAATTAAATCATCATAAATATTTTTTTGTTCGGCTTCAAAAAGCATTTTGGGTGAGAGGTCAATGCCAATTAAATGCTTGCTTTGTTCGCGAAGTACGATGCCGGTTAAGCCTGTCCCGCAGCCAATATCAAGCGTACTGGGTGAAATGTCTTGCATGTTTTGATGTAAATATTTTGCAATATGTTGTGGTAATTTGTAGTTAAGGGCTTCACACATATGCTTTTCATAATGCAGGGCATAGTTATCAAATAGATTTTGAGCATAATCATTGGATGCTTCACGCATGGGTGCTTTTTCGGTGAGTGCATCAAGCATAAAGGCACTGCTGGTGTCGTTTGGATTCGCTACTTTTGCACGTTCTAAATAATGAATGGCATCAGGAACTTGGTTTAAGCGTGAGGCAATACTTGCAAGGTTTGTGAGTGAGGCTGCGTGATTTGCATCTTGTTTTAAAACGGTTTTGAAATGCACGCGTGCTTTATTTAGGTGCCCTAATGCCATTTCAGCAACCCCTGCGTTATAGCAATATTCGAGATGATTAGGGTGGCTTTTAAGTAAAACTTGATAATGCGTGAGGGCATTTTCAAAGCGATTATGATGGATAAACGTTGCAGCAAGATTATTACGTGCATTCTCGTGTGTTTCATCAAAACCAAGGGTCTCACTAAAATACATAATTGCTTGTTGTGGTTTATTTTTTTTAAGCGCAATCACGCCTAAATTAGTTCGTGCATCGGCATGTGTTCGGTCTTGTGTGAGTACATCAAGAAAAGCAGCTTCTGCTGTGTCTAGGTCTTCTTTAAATAAAGCAAGTACGCCTTGATAAAATAATTTATTAAGTGGCTTTTTTGTGTTCATGATTTGATGCGATAAAGCCCGCATGGTTTTGTCTTGTTGATTGATTTCAGTCATGATTTATATTTAATATTTATAATTTTAAAGGAATTTTCGCTTTTTCAACGGCTGCGAGTACTTTAGCATTAATATCACTGTTAATGCGATATCTGTTATCAGCGTCTTTAATAATACACCACAGGGTTAATACAATGTGCATGGCACTTTTGTCTGGACGAAGGTCAACAATCACTTCAGGTTGATTGTCTTTTTCTTGATGGACGTCAGGATGTTTTTTTGCGACATCGAGCATTATTTTTTTAGTTCGTTTTACGTCTGCCGCATCTTCTAGCATGATATACGTTGTGCTACGTGTGAGTTTGTTTTTATAGGTATAATTCGTGACAGATTGGCTCAGCAGGAATGAGTTTGGAAGAATAATATTGGTTTTAGATAAGGTCCTGATTTCTGTAGAAAGCAATCTAATTTTTGAAATAAAACCTTCAACCTCTTTGATTTCGATATAATCACCAGGACGAAGGGGTTTACTCAGCAGTAAAATAAGTCCGCTGATGAGATCCGCTGCAATGCCTTTTAAACCAAACCCAATTCCAACGGATAGTGCGCTTGCAACCAATGCAAAACCACTTAAATTAATCCCAATAACCATGAGTGAAATTAAAGCGCCCATAATAAAAGCAAGGTAATTGGTGAGCGTGACAATTGTAATGCGCGCATTTTTTTGTTCAAAGTTTGTATTTTTACGCGCGAAAAAAGCACCGAGTAATCGGCCTGAAATAATAATGAAGCAAAAAACCGTGAGGCCTCTGAAAATAGCCAGCAGGTTAATTTGCATATTAAAAAGATAAAGTCCACTTTCAAGAAAATCGAGCGTACTTGTTAAGTAGTAGCCTGGCATATCCCAAAGTGTTACAAACAGCTGAATAAAGTAATGCATTAAAATAAGGGTGAGCAGGAATTTAAGAATCGATACTTCAATGAGTATTTTTTTTGGTTTTAATCCGGCCCAGCGATGAAACCGAATGCATAACGGAGCCGTTTTATCGTTTAGAACATGCGCGTAAGTCCATATTAAATAAATACTCTCAAAACTGACAAAAAGAAGGAGGTAGGTTTTTATCGTATGGTCTATCACAAAAGATGAAAATGCCCCGTAACCAAAGAAAACGCTAATAATTAAACCAGAAAAAAACAGAATATTAACGCCTTTGATGAGCCTGTATTGTAGGTGGGAACAATATTTATATTTCAAAATAAGTTGTAGGCTGTGATTAAGCGTCCAGATAAAAACAGTCACAATAAATATTAAATAAATAAGGATATAAGCACTTAACGTTGTGGTTTTTGTGATTTCTGCAGGACTAATGATATAGAGAAATGTATGTGATATAAATGCAACCGCAAGGACAGTAGCGCCTTGAATCACATGATAAAATGCGTGTTTTGAATTTGGTTTTTTCTTATACGAAAATAAAACATAGTTGATTTTAATAAATAATAAAAAGCCAAAAAAATAACTTAAGTGCTTTAAAATATTACTCAGCAGTGGGGCGGGATAAATGCCGTTAAAACGTGCTGTTAAATATAAATAGCTCATAGAGAAAACTAAGATGAGTGGCAGATACATACGAAGCGGTTTGAGTAATTGCTTGGTCAGGGTGTTTTTTTTGAAAAAATGAGATACAAAGCGATAAGCAAAATAAGCCAAGCTCAAATAGAATAGTATTCGGATCAAAAGTTCTGAAATAATTTGATGCGACAGAAGCGTTTTAAATCCCATGCGCTGGTATAGTTTTGAGAAATCATATTGCGGCAGTGCAAACAAGCTTGATTTATCTTGAATGTCCCATAGAGGTGCTGTTTTCAAAAAATTGTAGGATGATTTATTGTCATGCGTTGTGCGGTCAATGGCTTTTTTAAGTTTTTTTGCTTCGTAAAGTAACAAATTGCAATCAGCGAGCGTTTGACGAGTTTTGTTTTTTGCTTGATCTAGATAATCATCTGTTTTTTTTATGGTTTTTAATAAAGCCTGTGTGCTTGTGCCTGTGGATAGGGCGTTCAGTTGCGAGAGTTCTTTCGTGTTTTGTTTAATACAAATTTTTGCGTGGCTCTCTATGTCAGATACAGCGCCCCTGACTTTTTCTAAGTCATTGTATTTGATTTGGTTTTTCTTGAGGTGTAATTTGATCGTTTCTAATTGGATTTTGGTTTTATCAATATTAAAATCACTGCTACTAATAGTATTTTCTTGTGCTTGTACCATGCTTGTAAGCAGGAAGAAAAGTACGGTATAAAACAGCTTGATGCGTCCTTTCAAGCGATATCTCCGGTTAGATAAATATTTAATACTTAATCTATTTTTATTGTGGCGCATGTAGGGCCCTTTTCGCAAGTTTGGAGCTGAGGGAACAGTATTTTTTGAGAAAAGATACTGTTCCCTCGACCCTGTAAATTTTAAATGCCCATATTTTTGATTAACTCAAAATAATAGGGTGCAGTCGTTATACGGTGTGAATCAGTTGAATTTTTTTTAATGCCTTGAAGGGTATATTTGTAATGAACTGTTTTTAAGTAATTTATAACGACTTGTTTAGACTCGGGCATAAGTAAATTTTTTCCTGAGCTTTGGTACCCCATAGACAGTGGGCCAAATAAGTAGCTATCCAGATCGGAATTATTTGCCTTACGAAGCTCGTCTATAATTGATTGTATATAAATGTGCTGTAATTCTTTTGATTGATGAACTAATGTGTACTTCAGCATAATAGAGGAATAATGCCCTGTTATTGGCAACCATTTATCAATTTTATCTCGGTTTGTTATGATTTCTTCAGGTGAATGGGTATCAATAAAACCTCTAATTGCATCGTCAGCCATTTTTGAATTTAAAGACTTAGAGTCAAGTCGTTCAGAAAAAAAAGCTTTCAATAGTGGTTGTTCATGATTAAGATAAGCTTTAATATTTCTATGCTGTTGATTATAAAGCATTAAATCTTGAGTGATTTTGTTTTTTATTTCAATGCTGTTTGTTTCACTATATAAATTTAACAATTGTTTAACTAAATCTCTCTCAATATCATCCGCAATCAGTCTATCAATCATGATGCCACGTTTTACATCCGTTAAGTTTGAGTCATAAGCGAACTGTACCTGAACAGATGATGGTGAAGTTACGTAATGCGCAGGGGGAGCATCCATTATGATTTGGAATTCCTCGTATGGCATGACGTTAAGTGCTTCTACTGTTATATTCTCTAAGGATTTTTTTATGGACATGTCTAGCGATTTTCTGGGAGCCTGCACTGTAAATGTTTCATCATTATCATAAGGAAAATAATTAAATAATTGCTTTGGCAGCCATATTCGTCCGGGCATTGTATCTAACCCTTGGCTGTAAAAAGCCCACCAAACGTAAGTATCACAGCGCCAAGTTCCACATTCATTGATTTGACCGTTTGTCGGATTTCCTGAACCTATATGATATTTAGTATCAGATGTGTACTTAGGACACCACCATCGCTGATGATTTGCTTCAGCAAGCACTTGGTAGCCAATTAAATTCCTATCAGCTACGCCATATTTACTTCCCCAATATTTCGAACGAGATTTAAAATGACTGATAGCGTTGATTTGTCCTACAGGATTTTCATTGAGTATTTCGATGACTTGATCAGCATCTTTTTCCATATCTTGAAGCGATGTCATATCGGTTGTGGTAATACCAACATGACCTAATCGTCCTAATCCAGGATAATTTAAGTCCCTTCCTATGATTTCTGCAGGGTATATTTTCTTTGAATGGGCCGCTGAAGCGATAGTTGCTATTGCAATACTTAAGCTCAATGTTACTAGTTTTTTATATTTCATTTTTTAGTTCCGTCTATTAAATGAATAATTATGCTGAATGATGCTTTGGCTTCGGGTTTAAGCATATTAAGATGGATTGGTATTTATTAGCCTTTAACCTCCATGATTTTATAGGCCAGAAAGCAAGATTATAAGTACTCTTGTTTTGAAATGCTATGCTTATTATTTTTCTTTACCTTCACGTTACGTGATCCTTTAGACTGTGTGTTGTGATTGAGAGGGGGAGTTTATGGCATATACAGTAAAACAGTTGGCGCACTTATCAGGCGTGACGATACGAACACTTCATCATTATGATGAAATTGGGTTATTAAATCCTGCTTATTATGGGGAGAACCAATATCGATATTATGAAGAAGAGCAGCTTTTGGTATTACAGCAAATTTTGTTTTTTAGGGCCTTAAATTTTTCTCTCGGTGACATTCAGCGTATTTTGAGCAGCAGTGACTTTCATAAGTTAAACGCTTTAGAGTCACATAAAACACTGCTTGAAAAAGATCTTTTACAACGAAAAAAATTGCTTAAAACCCTTGAAAAGACGATTTCACATTTAAACGGAGAGTTAAAAATGCAAGATAAAGAATTTTATTATGGCTTTGATTTAGAAAAACAAAAAGCACACGAAAAATATTTGGTTGATAATGACATTGTTAGTCAAGAAATGCTTGATGAATGCAATGAAAAAACAAAGAATTGGGGGCCTCAAGAAAAAGCGGACTTTCTCCATGATATTAATCGTATTATGGACGAATTGGTTGAGGCCATAGATTCAGGGCTCAAGCCTTCTAATAAAAAAGTGCAGGCACTGATGAAAGAGCATTATGTTTGGCTTGAACGTTCTTGGACGCCAACGAAAGAGGGGTATATTGATTTGATTGGGCTTTATCAAGAAGATGGATTTTCTGAGTTTTATACCTCGAGGCATCCTAAGCTTTTAGCGTTTATCCTCGAAGCAATGCGGGTTTTTGTTGCGCAGCATTTTGTTTAATTTTTAGATTCGAGCGCATTTGAATTAATTGGGACAGAGCCGTCATCTACTAATTTCTATGGTAGACCCCATAGGTCATAGATATATACCCATCGCTAACGAAGATCGGTGTCAGGCCGTGCTTTTTGCCTTTTTCTCATAGGTAAAAGACAAGGTCTGACAGCAATAGTGTGCTTAATATTTACTTAAGCAAATAGTTATACCATAGATAGGTTTTAATGCTTAGGGGTATGATATGAAGTTTTATAGTGCTATTGCCTTGTTTTTTCTGGGTTTAATTTCATTTTCAAGTAGTTATGCTGACGCAATCATTTATCCTGAGTTGCCTAAAAAAAATAATTTTGTGGTTGATCAAACCCATACGTTGAATCAATCTGACAAAGAAAAATTAAATGCTATTGCGTTTGATGTATGGCATGACGAGTCTATCCCTATTGTTACGGTTTTTATTCATAGTTTAGCATCGGTGAATGCTGAAGATAAAAGCATTGAAGCCTACACGCAGCATTTATTTGATCATTGGAAACTCGGTCTTATGAATAAAAACTACGGTGTTATTTTACTGGTTTCACTTCAGGATAGAAAAGCGCGTATTGAATTTGGAAAAGATTGGCATCATCGTTATGATCATGCAGCTGAAAAAATTATGCGTGATGATATTATCCCGCATTTTAAAGTAAATCAGTATGCTAAAGGCGTGATAGTAGGTGTTGACGGCATTAGTCAACTCGTAAGAGAGGTATCGCCAGAGACTCCTTGGTGGGTTATTGTTTTAGAAATAGGGCTATGGAGTGGGTTAATCGCAATGATTATTTCACTTTTTCGAGCTGGTCGTAGTGGCTGGGCGTGGGCCATCATTGCAGGCTTATGTTTTGCTATTCTATTTATTGCGAAGCGTGGTTTTTCCTTGGGTGGGCGTAGTGGCGGTGGTGGTGCAACCGGAAGCTGGTAGCGCTACGCGCGCAATGACGTATATCTGAACTTACGGGGTCAAGTCTATTGTTTAATAATAAGAATTCCTTTTGGTAGGTAATCAATTTATTAAACAACAGACTTGACCCCCTGCGTTTCTAATCAGCACGCTCTTGGTATACAGGGCTTTATAGTAAATACTAATAATCTACTAATATTTACTAAATTAGTAGATTATTGCTCTTAAAGCTTTCCAAAGTACTAATTAAATACTAATATTTACTAAATTAGTATTTAATATATGAGGTACCAATGAAAATACCAATGTCCCCTCCAGATTTTCAAAAAATCATGGCTGATTTAATAAGAAATCCTGATTTACTCATGAAGGTAATGATAGAAAGCCAAACATTGGTTCATGCAGGATATTTTCACTGGGATAAAATACGGCACTTGACTCCACCTTCTGATTTAACAACAGAACAATGGTGGCTTTCTATAAAACTTGCTCGTTCGGCACTATATAAAGGCTTACCATTTGAAGATAAATATAGAAAGTCCTTTGTGTTGGCAACACCAGATCTGGTGCTGAAAAAACTTCATTCAATCGATCGCGCTTTAGGTAATACTGTTCAAAGTCCAGAATTGATTATCAATAAAGCTGCTCGTGATACTTATATCATTCAATCATTAGTGGAAGAAGCTATCACATCAAGCCAATTGGAAGGCGCTTCAACAACCAGACGTGTCGCTAAGGAAATGTTACGAGCGAAACGAAAGCCTATGACTATTAGTGAAAGAATGATTTTTAACAACTATGAGGGAATGCAATTTGTACGGGAGATTAAAGCTGAAGACCTTACTGTTAGTATTATTTTAGAGCTACATCGTATTATTACAAAAAACACGTTGGATGAAGCAGATTCCGAAGGTTGTTTAAGGGTGTCAAATGATGTTCATGTGGGCGATAATACCAATCAAATATTACATATACCGCCTGACTATAAAGAATTAGAAGGTCGTCTTGAAAAAATATGTGCTTTTGCCAATGCAAAAGAAGGCGATTATAAATTTTTCCTTCATCCTGTAATTAAGGCAATTATATTACATTTTATGTTGGCCTATGATCATCCGTTTGAAGATGGAAATGGGCGTACTGCTCGTGCATTATTTTATTGGTCTATGGCGAATCAGGGTTATTGGTTGGCAGAGTTTATTTCTATTTCTCAAATCATTAAAAAAAGTCCAACTAAATATGGATTAGCTTATCTTCATACGGAGACAGATGCGAACGATACAACCTATTTTGTAATTCAGCAGCTGGATGTGGTTTTGAAAGCAATCGATTCATTACATGAATTCATAACTGAAGAAAGCAGCAAAACCAGAGAAACGGAAGCATTAATATATACGAATCAATTTTTAAAAGGTCGACTTAATTATCGACAAATTGCGGTAATAACGCATGCACTCAAGCATCCCGGAGCTCAATATCTCATTGAAAGTCATCGTCGCTCACATGGTATAACTTATCAAACAGCAAGAACTGATTTATTGAATCTAGTAGCGTCTGGATTATTAATTAAACAAAAAATCGGAAAGTCATTTACGTTTGTTGCCCCTAAAAATTTGGAGGCAAGAATTGAAACAGGATCTCAATTTTAAAATTTTAACCAGGTAAACAGACTGTATTCAGTTAAGTGTCATGTTAACAAAATCGAATTTATTTAATATGATCTGGTTTAATTGAACCGCACACATTGATAAAGGATAATAACTTAACTTATCAAGGTGCGCATATGACAACAAAACGAGCAAAGAAGGTATATATAAAAGAATTCGTAACATAGATGCTCCCCACGTCATCCTTCGCGCAAAAAAATGCGATCTGGAACTAACGGGGTCAAGTCTATTGTTTAATAATTACGGAACTAACGGGGTCAAGTCTATTGTTTGAACTAACGAAACTAACGGGGTCAAGTCTATTGTTTAATAATTACGAATAATTACGGGGTCGAATAATTACGGGGTCAAGTCTATTGTTTACTAATAAGACTTCCTTTTGGTAGGTAATCAATTTATTAAACAACAGACTTGACCCCCTGCGTTTAATCGAAAAGAAAAAGTTATGGCACAGGGTCGTAAGGTAGTTAGTTTATGAGTTTGTGTCGACTGTGCCCCACAAAATCCCCACAGTGGGTTTTA
>JASJHH010000181.1:0-16989 GCA_033791145.1 Legionella sp. | reverse complement strand
GCAATACTCATCCATTATGGTTTTTTAAGTACTTATGCATTTGATCCTGATTTAATTTTTAGAAATCATATTATGACGGGCATTATGGTTTCATTCTCAGCTTATTTATCTGCACGCTTTTGTCATCAATCAAGCAATGCTAAAAAAATAGCTTATGCTGCGTTATTTCTACTTTTTTCTTACCATTTACTTTTTGTGAATACCGGCAGAACAGGCTATATTATTTATTTTTTACTTTTCTTCATATTTTTAATACAAACTTGCCGTTGGCAACAAATTTTAATCAGCCTTGCCGCATTATTTATTTTTTTACCTTCGACTTATTTTTCAAGCCATGTCATACAATCAAGAGTTGCAGACAGCGTGACTCAACTCAAAGATTACAAACACGATCAAAAAAACACTGAAATTGGTTTTAGACTGCAATTTCATACCTTTGCTTATCAATTATTTAAAAAACATCCCGTACTCGGTAACGGTACCGGCAGTTTTACCTATTCATTTTCTAAAGAAAATCCTGTGCCATTTTGGACTAAATTAAAAGGCCGGTTATTAGAACCCCATAGCCAATACTGGTTTATTGCCTCAGAGCTCGGTTTATTAGGCCTCACGATTTTTATGTTGTTTTTTGTAACGCTTCTACGTGCCAGTTTACAGCTTAATCACATGAAACCGATTGCTTGTGCTTTAATTATTATATTCTTAGTTGGAAACTTATCTGATTCACTTTTATTTTTCTCAGGTACCGGCTATTTATTTTTACTCATCATGGCATTGTGTTTAGGAGAAAAAAAGATTTGACGCTCCGCTAATACAAAAAATGTATTACCTTTTAAATACTCCAAATGTAGAGTATATATAAGTAAATCATACTTTTAAGGTTCATTATGAATACGGAAGAAATAATATCTATCAGGAACAGTTATGTTCGCTGCGTTGCTCAAAGCAATTTTCCACTTGCTTTTTATGATAAGTTTATATGTTCCTCACCAGATATTGAAAAAAAATTCACTAATGTATTTAATATAAAAAAAAGAGTTATGGTCACGCGTGGCCTTTCTTCTCTAATTAAGTTAGCCGAAGACGGGCAGCCCGATGAAGCCATGCAAGCGCTGGCCGAAAAACATAATAGGAATAACCTTGATATATTTCCTGAATTTTATTCAAAATATAAATTTTACATGATGAAAACTTTAAAAGAATTCGACCATCTATTTGATGCTCAATTGGAAAAGCTATGGGAAGAGATCATAGACAATGGTATCCAATTTTTTATTCAAAATTATTAGGGGCTGTTCAGACTCTAATTCCCCTGTAACAAACAAATAATGCATCTAAAAATAGAATTGACGCACTAGCAAAACCGGCATAAAATCACACTATTTTTACGTAGCGTATTATTAAAAGGATGCTTATCAACATGATACACATGGACGCGTGGAAAGCTCTCGAAAAAAAAGCCCTTTCGTTTTCATATCATCAAAATAATACGCAATATCCTGTCTTATCTAATAGCAATATCACGCTTGATTATAATGCACAGCGACTCAGCGCCGATACACGTGAATCACTGTTTCAACTCGCTAAAGACTGTGAACTTAAACAAAAAATAAATCATTTGTTTTCAGGACATCCCGTTAATGCAACAGAAAACAGACCCGCTTTGCATTGGGCGCTTCGTGCAAAATCAGACGCAAAGCACAATCTAGGCGACGCGAATATTATGCCTCAGATTCAAGAAACCTTGCGTACAATGCATGATATTTCAAACCAAATTAGAAATCAAACCTGGTTAGGCTACTCTAAAAAACCAATTACAGATGTGGTTAACCTTGGGATTGGTGGCTCGCACCTAGGGCCCTTTTTTTGTCTTCATGCCTTAGCTGATTTAAAATCACCTAAATTAAACTATCATTTTATTTCTGACTTTGACCCTGATGCATTTACTCGTGCAACACAACATCTCAACCCTGAAACCACGTTGTTTATTGCCTCATCAAAATCATTTACGACCGCTGAAACACTGTACAATCTAAAGCAAGCTATTACGTGGATAAACAAGCCTCATGCTCTCAAACAGCACTTTATTGCCGTCACTGCATCGCCTGAAAAAGCAGCTGCATTTGGTATTCAACATATCCTCCCTATATGGGACTGGGTGGGTGGGCGTTATTCCGTCTGTTCTGCGATTAATTTAATCACATGCATTGCGATTGGTTTTGAAGCATTTACAGAATTACTGCATGGCGCTGCCAGTATGGACGCGCATTTTTGTGATGCACCTTTCGAGGAAAATTTACCTGTTCATTTAGCACTACTTGGCATATGGACGAATAATTTCTTAAACATCCATCAGCTTTTATTGCTCACTTATGGACAAAATTTAGATTACTTTACTGCCTATATTCAACAATTAGACATGGAAAGCAATGGAAAAACCATTAATCAATTAGGTAAAGCCGTTAATTATGCAACAGGCCCTATCGTTTGGGGAGGCTCTGGCAACCAAGCACAACACAGCTATTATCAGCTGCTAAGCCAAGGTACGCATTATATTGCAGCCGATTTAATCAGTGTTGAAGCGCACCAAAAATCAGCCATTCATCAGTTATGTCTGGCACAAAAAACAGCTTTATCTACCCCTGCTGATTCTGAACAAAATAATGCAGCATTTATTCGTGAACATACTGCCATTAATTATTTATCTTTAAAAAACACAAATCCAAACACAATTGGTGCTTTAATTGCTTTATACGAGCATAAAATTTATGTCCAAAGCGTGATTTGGCACATTAACCCTTTTGATCAACCCGGCGTTGAAAGCTCAAAACGCCTGATGCAGCGAGATTTTTCGAATGCCTAATACACGACAAAACAAACAACATGTCACCATTTTACTTGCAACCTATAATGGTGAGCGCCACATTAAAGAGCAGCTCAACTCCATTACAAAACAAACCCATCCGTACATCACCACGATTGCCTCAGATGATGGCTCAACAGACAAAACATTGGATATCCTTCAAGATTATTCAATTAAAACTCACAAAGGCCCAGAGCAAGGCTTTGCTGCTAATTTTTTTAATCTCATCGAACAAGCAGATAAAACCAGTGATTATTATGCTTTTTGTGATCAAGATGATGTTTGGGACCCGAATAAAATTGAACGCGCAGTCAACTGGTTTGCTACAATTAATCCCCACACAGCCGCACTGTATTGCACGCGTACGTTATTGGTTGATGAACAATTAAACCCTTTGGGCCACTCTCCTTTATTTAAAAAAACCCCACATTTTTTAAATGCCTTGGTCCAAAACGTAGGTGGTGGAAATACCATGGTCTTTAATCAAGCTGCATGCAAACTGATATGCCAAACTGGTAAGCACCATGACTTATTTGCACATGATTGGTGGGCCTATTTATTAATCAGCGGTGCAGGTGGACCTGTTTTTTACGACCCTACGCCCTCGTTGCGCTATCGACAACATCAAGGCAATTTAATCGGTAATAACCTCTCTTGGCGCGCACGCTATGGCAGAATCCGTATGTTATTCCAAGGCAATCTGAAAGCATGGATAACACAAAACAATAAAAATTTATTAGCTGTTTCCCATTTACTAACACCTGAACATCGGCAACAATTAGAAACCTTTGAATTAAGCAGACACCGCGGATTATTTAGACGAGTCTTTAGCATTTTACGACTGGGTATTCACAGACAAACGAAGCTCACCCAAATTGGCTTACTCGTTGGTACCGTATTTAATAAAACTTAAGAACAGGATATTATTTTATGACCTTATTGGTTACAGGTGGTGCAGGATTTATCGGCAGCAACTTTATTTTAGATTGGTTCGCAACCCAGCCTGCATTAAATCAATCAGATAACGAACTGATTAATCTCGATAAGCTAACCTATGCGGCAAATCTAGATAATTTAAGTTCTCTCAAATCAAATCCAGCCTATCAATTTGTTCAGGCAGATATTACAGACAGTACTGCTTTAAAAAATATTTTCCAGAATAATTCTATTCATGCCGTGGTTCACTTTGCAGCTGAAAGTCATGTTGACCGCTCCATAGAAGGCCCTGAAGACTTTATTCAAACTAATATTGTCGGCACCTTTCGTCTGCTTGAAGCAGCGCGCGCCTACTGGCAAGATTTACCTGATGATTTAAAACAAAACTTTCGTTTTATTCACGTTTCAACAGATGAAGTGTATGGCACATTAGATTCTAATGCCCCAGCCTTTACAGAAAAAAACACATATGAGCCAAATAGCCCCTACTCTGCCAGCAAAGCGGCGTCAGATCATTTGGTACGTGCGTATTATCATACTTACGGCCTCCCTGTGATTACCACCAACTGCTCAAACAATTATGGGCCGTATCAATACCCAGAAAAACTTATCCCATTATGTATACAACAAGCCTTAAAAGGTGAAGCATTACCGATTTATGGCGATGGCCAACAAATTAGAGATTGGTTATTTGTAAGCGACCACTGTGCTGCGATTAGAACCGTATTAAAACAAGGTGCTTTAGGTGAAGTCTATAACATCGGCGGCTGGAACGAAAAAGCAAATCTTGACGTCGTACAAACCATTTGTAAGCTACTTGATGCACAAGCACCACGACCCGATGGGCAATCCTATGCAACGCAAATCACCTATGTAACAGACAGACCAGGCCATGACAGACGCTACGCCATTGATGCCTCTAAAATCGCAAATGATTTAAATTGGAAACCCGAAGAAACCTTTGAGTCAGGCATTCAAAAAACCGTGGCACACTATCTCAAAGACTATCAACAGCAACAACAAGAGCAAAAAATGCATGAAAATATTACTGATTGGTAAAACAGGTCAGGTCGGCCAAGAACTCACCCGAAGCTTATTGCCTTTAGGTGATTTAACAGCCCTTGATGAGAGCCAACTTAACTTACGCAACCATCAGGCCGTAATCAGTACGTTAGCGCAACTCAAACCCGATGTGATTGTGAATGCTGCCGCGTATACAGCCGTAGACAAAGCAGAAGCAGAAAAAGAAATTGCCTGGGACATCAATGCAACCGTTGTCGGTACCATTGCTGAGTATGCAAAAAAGCACGATGCGCTTTTTGTGCATTACTCCACTGATTATGTATTTAACGGCGAGAAAAAAACCGCTTACCAAGAAACTGACCCAACAAATCCACTCAATGTGTATGGTGCATCAAAGCTTGCAGGTGAACAAGCGATAGCAGCCTCAGGCTGCCGCCATCTTACTTTTCGAACCAGCTGGGTTTTTTCGGCACACGGCCATAATTTTATAAAAACCATCTTTAAGCTTGCGCGCGATAAGACAAGCTTGTCTATTATTAACGATCAATTGGGCGCCCCAACCTCAGCAGAGTTGCTTGCAGACGTGACCGCACACGCAATCATCGCACATCAACAAAACCAATTCGCATCAGGCTTATACCACTTAACCGCAAATGGCGTGACAAGCTGGCATGGCCTTGCTTGCTACATGTTAGAACAAACAAAAAAGCATCAAATTAATTTCGCACTCAAATCATCCAACATACAACCGATTTTAAGTGCAGCTTATCCCGTATCAGCCACTCGACCTAAAAATTCACAACTTGATACCAGCCATTTATCTAAACAATTAAATATTACGCTGCCCGATTGGACGGCGTATGTAGACCGTATGATTAATCAACTAATTCAAATGAGGTTTTTTGCATGAGACGTAAAGGCATTATCTTAGCCGGTGGTTCAGGAACACGTTTAAATCCTGCAACACTCGCAATATCCAAACAACTCTTACCTGTCTTTGACAAACCCATGGTGTATTATCCACTCAGTACGCTTATGCTCGCTGGCATTCGAGATATTTTAATCATATCCACACCTCATGACATGCCTTTATACCAAAAATTACTCGGCACCGGAGAGCAATGGGGCATTAATTTAGAATATATTATTCAGCCAACACCCGCAGGTTTAGCGCAAGCATTTATCTTAGGTGAAGACTTTATTGGCGATGACCACTGTGTCTTGATTTTGGGTGATAATATTTTTTACGGTAACAACCTTCAGCAATTCTATACAGATGCTATGCAACAAACTTCAGGCGCTACAATTTTTGCCTATCATGTGCATGACCCTGAGCGCTATGGCGTTGCAGAATTTGATGACGCAGGCAAAGTCCTCTCGTTAGAAGAAAAACCAGAGCAACCCAAATCTTCTTATGCGGTTACAGGCCTTTATTTTTATGATCAAAACGTTGTGAGTCTTGCCCGTACGCTAAAACCCTCAGCACGCGGCGAACTCGAAATAACTGACTTAAATCGCTTATATTTAGAACGTGACTTACTACATGTAAAACTCATGGGGCGCGGTCATACTTGGCTCGATACTGGCACACATCAATCACTACTTGAAGCCAGTATGTTTGTCAGTACCATACAAAATCGACAAGGATTTAGAATTGCCTGTTTAGAAGAAATTGCCTACAACCAAAATTGGATTGATGCCAAACAACTTAAAAAACAAGCCCTTACTTTTATTAAAAATGATTATGGGCAATATTTAATGCGCTTATTACATGAAGAAGAGGTTGTAGCATGAAAACAACGCCACTCGCTATCCCAGACGTACTGCTAATAGAGCCTAATGTTTTTGGCGATGACCGTGGTTTTTTCTTTGAAAGCTTTAATCAAAAACAATTTGAAGCGGCCACTGGAGAAGAAATTCAGTTTGTCCAAGACAACCATTCACGTTCAGCTAAAAACGTATTACGCGGCTTGCATTACCAAATAAAGCAGCCTCAAGGTAAACTCGTTCGTGTTTGCTCGGGTGTTATTTATGATGTTGCTGTGGATATCCGTCAAAGTTCACCCACTTTTGGTCAATGGGTTGGTGTAGAATTATCAGCAGATAACAAAAAACAACTCTGGGTACCCGAAGGGTTTGCACATGGTTTTGTCGTTTTATCAGATACAGCAGAGCTGCTTTATAAAACCACTGATTTTTGGGCGCCAGAACATGAACAATGCATTGCTTGGGATGATGAAACGCTTAATATTCCCTGGCCAATTGATGACGCGCCGTTATTGTCGTCTAAAGATGCGTGTGGTTCGGCGTTTAATCAAGCAAAAGTTTTTAACTATTAATTGCTTCACAATTTTTTTACAATCCCTAAGTGTGTTATCTATTTGTAATAAACGCCGCGTACACTGGAAATGAAGCCACTGACAAGCTCTGAGTGATCGAGGCTTTGGAGGACTAACAGCCGGAATTATTCTTGAAATTAGCACATCAACATTCCCCATGGTATTTTGAAACCATAGATCATCTATATCATAAGCCTTAACCAAAACTTCATGATGGGTAGAGCTAGTTAGTAAATGGTTCATCTTTTGCAACCCAAGCAATTGATACGGCTTACAAAGAGATTGATTATATATAAAATAGAGCAACGCAATCTCAATATCCAAACATATTTGATTTGAGATGTTTTTGTTTTGCATAACATCAGAAAAACCATCAATAAAATCATCAAGCCTTACCCCATTAAAGAAATTATCTGAAATCAAATAATGCTCATTAATGGTTCTACTTGAATTAAGTCCGGACTGGCTGCTCGCGTTTCCTCCAGGTAAAATTCTAAAATTAATTAATTCGTGTTCAGATATATAGATAGGATAACGTTTAATTAAACGAATCCACATGTCGAAATCAGGTAACTGGCGTAATCGATTGCTATACATCCCGAGCTCATCATAACAAGATTTTCGTATCAACATAGTTGGATGACAAATACAATTACCCTGATCAAAAAAATATCTCAACCATTTCCCTTGTGACCGATTTTCTTGATCAAATATATATCCAAAAGGTAGTGATGCCTTCTCAATGGAACAGCTATTTTCATCAACAAAGCGTGCTCGTCCAAAACAAGCAGCAATATCTGGGTTATCACGCATTATCTGTAGCTGATAGGCCAATTTATTACTATTCACCCAGTAGTCATCCGAATTAATGAGAGCAATAAATTCTCCAGATGCATGTTTTATTAACTCATTAGTTACAATGCCGGCTCCACGATTCACCTCATTTGGAAAAAAGTGGATCCTTTCATCTTTAATGGATGAAACGACCTCTCGAGTGTTATCTGTAGAACCATCATCAGAAATAATAAATTCAAAGGCTACGCCAGACTGATTAAGAACACTATGAATTGCTTGACTAACAAACTTAGCATGATTGTAGGTCGCCATAATGACCGAAATCACTGGTAAATTCATGCCGCATCCCCTCTCATCATTGCAGACAAAGAACATTTGATCTTACGTTTGATCGCTGGCGGCATAAATGCACGAAAGATTGTTATCACCAATGGTGGCAAGTAACCCAATAAGGCATCAGTTATGCCCAATCGTAACCGAACGCGAGTTTTCGCAATAGATTTAATCGACGATACGCTGATCTCTTGACGTAATTGACTTGCGAGAACATTAAAATCCGCGTGAAAGACATGTTCCGTCAAAGCATCGTAGACACTGATAACTTCAAGCTGCTCTTTCAATTTTTCAATATGATTTATTTTCGTCCAAAATCCTGCTGAATGTAAACGATAGACTGACATCGGCTCATCTAAAAAACCTATTAAACTTTTCCGAGCAACACAAATATTAATAATCCAATCATATGCCTTGATGTCAAAAACTTGGGGTGGCAAAGCCTCTACCGCATCTTTTCTGTACATGCAGCACGAAAAATTCCCTGGTAGATTATCAAAAATGATTTCTCTAGCTGTCAACAATCGATGTCCGCGCTCAATATGTGTTCTAAGATAAAAGTGAGACTTATTTTCTTCATAAATATAATAGTTAACAGCACAAAGATTGCATTCCCAATGCGCATCTAAAAATTTGCATTGCCGCTGAAGTTTAGCAGGACTAATCCAATAATCATCCCCTTCAAGTACCGCTATATACCGACCACTACATGCAGCAAAGCCACGCTGATAGTTTTTGGTAATTCCAAGATTCGGCACGCTATCTAAGTACTTAAAATGAAAACGAGAATCTTTATTGTCATACTCACGGATAATACCCAAAGTACCATCTGAAGAATCATCATCCGCAACTACTATTTGAACTGGTCCTTCTATTTCCTGACCGAAAAGGGCCTCCAGAGCTTGTCGAATATATAGCTCGTGATTATAAGTAACTAACAGAATCGATAATTTGAAACTTTCTTTTTGTTTGCGCATCATTTTCCCAAGCCAGATTTTATTAATGGTCGTGCAGGATTACCTACAACAGTCGTTCCAGGCGGGACATTTTTAGTGACAACAGCTCCCATACCGACAACTGCTCCTCGACCAATGATCAATGGGCTTCCCTGTTTTCCTTCTTTTATACAGGCACCACTGCCGATGTAAGCATGATCCTCGATTAATACACGACCATTACAATTTACTGACGGACCAAAAGTCACAAAATCTCCAACTATACAATCATGCGCAACATACGAATAGATATTCGCATGAAAAAAACAGCCGATTCTAACATTAGCTGTAATCGTTACGAATGGCGATAATATTGTCCCTTCACCTAAATCAATCGGCTCCATTAAGCAGAGATTATTAGCCATGATTGAAAATGGAACAGCTCCCGCGGCAAAACAAATATCTGCTATTCGTTTTCTGACCGCAGAGTCGCCTATGGCAATATTAAAGTGCTTGGGATTTTTTATATTACAAAATGCCTCAAGAGAAATAACAGGATAGCCATTTATTTCAACTGCTGAACATTCCCCCTCAACCACAAAAAAAATCTTGGCAATTCCCGCTGTTATTTTATCTTGCAGCATCTGACGCATGATGAAAATAGTTTCCCTGCCATAGCCACCAGCCCCTATAAGGCCATATACCATATTCATCGAGTTAATCTTCCAAATATTAAATTACCCGTTAAATGCTTAAGCATTAGCGCTCGTTTTTCTAGGCAATGCCAAGACAGTTAAAATATATCTAATAACATGAAAATGATTGTCCATTTTTCTACGACTCCATATTTCCTACCTACATTAAGATAATTTATACTCTTAAAATTTCATTAAAAGAGCTAATAACTTGTTTTATAAAGCAACATATTATATTCACGTCTTCATATGAAAGCGTATGATACAGAGGTAAGCATAAAATACGTCTCGAAATTTTCTCGGCTATAGGCGCACTTTGCCCTTGTATATAGGATAATTCTGTAAGAGAAGGATAAAAGTATCGTCGAGGATAAATGTTATTAAGGTTTAATTTTTTCAATACCTTCAAAAGCACCGTTTCACTCTCAAATATCACAGGAAAATAAGCATGATTATACTGAGTGCCCGGTGTGATTTTCTGAAAGCTGACAGGGTGGCCAACTAAATTTCGCCGGTAGCGTTCACAAATTCGAGCTCTTACATCAAGGATATCTTGTATGTATTTAAGATTACACAAACCCATCGCTGCATGTATTTCTGAATTTTTCCCATTGATTCCAACACCATCAAACTCGGTTAGTGATGAATGACCAAAATTACGCATCATAGCCATTCTCTTGAGAATATCAGCATCATGGCACACTACCGCACCACCTTCTATTGTATGGAACAGTTTAGTCGCATGAAAGCTACAAGTTGCTATATCCCCATAGGTTAACAACGATTGTCCTTTATAAAGTGTTCCAAAGGCATGAGCAGCATCATATATAACTCGCAGATTATGTTTCTCAGCAATCGTCTCAATCCCTTCAACATCGCACGGATTTCCAAAAACATGAGTCGCTAGGATAGCCGTGGTCTTTTCTGTTATGGCCTGCTCAATTTTGCAGGAATCTATATTTAATGATTGCGGACATATATCAACCATTACAGGTTTGCAGTGCTCCCAGACAATACTTGAGGTAGTTGCTACGTAGCTAAACGGCGTGGTAATCACCTCGCCCTGTAATTTCAAAGCATGAATCGCTATTTGTAGAGCGATGGTGCCATTGCCTAAAAATAACAGATGCTCAAGATTAAGATAATTTTTAAGTTTTAATTCCAGCTCATTCACCAGTGGGCCATCATTAGTCAACCACTCGCGCTCCCAAATTCCTATTAAATAATTTTGGTACTCCGCATAAGGTGGGATAAATGGCTTAGTAACTGTAATATTCATAATACTCCCTCTCCGAGGTTCAGGATAGCTACATCAACATCCATTTGACAAGTAAAATCATCCCCTTGCAAACGAAGGCCTTTATTTAGTTGATCACGCAATATGTAACCTTCATACAGTTTTTTTGTTGTCTTTTTTTCTATGAGAGCATAACCGACGACTTGATTTTTATTGTTTAGAAAACGAATCATGCGAGATTTAGCCTTTGATGGCCTTAGCCAACCATTAACCCATACAAAACGCTTGTCAGCAACACGCGCTACGTGCTTTATGTTACCCGCCAGGCAGGTTGGCAAAGCAGATTGGGGCACAGTGTTACCGAGTTGCCTCATCTCGCGAAAAGGATACACACCAAAAACGGAGATATTTTTGATGGACGCTTCTTTAGCGAGCGCAAGCGCTCGTTCTGAACCGGGATAAATCTGCTTAATTTGCTCGGAATCATTCACACCGAGCCCTAAGGCAAGTGCAGCAACTTCTCTATCAAAAAGCTCGGGTGGAACGATTAGCGCCTCTGATTGTAGTCTTAGCATAAGCACTGCAGTCACAAAAATTAAAATACAATAAACAAGAGCACGCTGTTTTTTATACCTATTACGCATCGTAGCAAGAATAGAAGGTATATACAGTATCAATAAAGCAACCCATGCCATTAAAGCAGGCGTTGTGTAGCGACTCGTTAAGGCTTG
This sequence comes from Legionella sp., assembly GCA_033791145.1. GTDB lineage: Bacteria > Pseudomonadota > Gammaproteobacteria > Legionellales > Legionellaceae > JAALKW01. Next base: position 5,102 of record JASJHH010000181.1, on the reverse strand, counting down.
AGTAACACCAAACAAAACGCGCCCACCTCCCGTACAAAAAGCAGTTATTTCGATATAAAAAATAAAAAACAATAAAACAAGTTTCAATGAGGCCTTAGCGCGTTTTGGCAATAACTGAACAGTAGCTATCATTGAGCAACATAAAAACACGAACCCTAATAACCAAGTTATTAATTTACTTTTAAACAGAAAATAAAAAGGGCTACCAAGATAACTCAGTACATAAACAAACAAACGCAAAGGATTATGTATTATCGCTTCTTGAATAGACCCATGCCCTATAGGCCTGTGATAGTTATGAAGATATAGCGCTAAACTAAATCCTGTTAAAATGATTAAACCGAAAACCCGTGCTTTACTTTGTCGTGTGGTAATCGCATAAAGTACCATCAAAGGGAGTATAAAAACCCCATTTGCCATCGTGAGAATTGAAGCAAACCCAAAAATACAAGCGATAAAAAAGTAGGAGTAACTACGGGTTATACCCGTTGCTTTATGAAGTAAATACAATGCGAATAATGGCAATAAAGAGACTAAAAAAAATTGACTTTGAAATGGGACTGTCAAATTGTCATATTGTGACCAAAGAAACAAACTCGCAGTAATCATAAAACCAAAACAAACTTCACCTGTTGAAGGTCTTTCTGTTTGCGTTGTAGCACGTAGTATTCGCCAAAAAAGTAAACTCGCTAATCCAGCAAAAAGATAATTTAAACCAATTAAAAATATGCTGCTGCCACCGAACCATTTTAAAACAGCCCAAACCAGCAATCTTGTTAATACAATTCGATGTTCATTATGCTGATTCCACCATACAGCCGTCTCACCTTTATCTGCTTTAAGAAAAAAATCAACAGCCTCCCACATATCCCAATACGGAACAACAGTATAGGATTGATGCGCACCCCAAATAGAAAGCCCTATCATCAGTGCAGCAAATAAAGCTGATAAAATTACAATAGATTGCTTATCGAGTCGCTGCATAAAGCTGTACATCCATATAAAATTTTGAGTCGCTGAGTTTAGCATATGAAGCATTAACAACAAGATTGCCGGCAAAAAAGTTGGTATTTGCATCCATTGATATGTATGATTTCATTCGACTGATGATTATAAAAAAAAGCACTGATAATAATTTATGGACCAACAAAACAAAACGCAACACATAAAAAAAACAAGAACCGTATGCCGGGAAATCACAAAAAAAATTATTTTAAAAAGCATACCATTAGCAGCCTATTTAGGACTCTCAAAAATAATTGTCAAACTACGGTTTAGCGAATGTGATGCGCATTTTTATCTAAAAACATATCCAGACATTACTTCGAAAAAAATAAATCCTTATAAACACTTTCTGCTACACGGCAAATCTGAAGGAAAAAAAATACAGCCTTTCTTTAGCATCGCAGAAGGAGCAACCCCTTTTTCCAATCAAAAAGAAACAGTTATACTGACAAGCCATGATGCGACAAGATCAGGCGCACCAATCCTTTCTATTAATATCGCTAAAGCACTCAATCAACAGTTTAATCTAATCATTATTCTTTTGAACGGAGGTTGTCTTTATAATTCGTTTAAATCTAATTGTTTTGAAATAATTCAATTTCATCCTAAAGAACAGCTTACTCCATATGATTTTGATTGTTTAATCAAACAAGTGATACAAAAATATAAAATTAAATTTTCTATTTTAAACTCGATTGAATCTCAACCCATTTTAAGTTCTATCGCAAAGCACTTTATTCCATCGACCCTATTAATACATGAATTTCCTACGTATATACGCCCTAAAAACAAATTAACTAATGCACTTTTCTCAGCAGGAATAACCATATTTCCTACAAAAATGCTCCAAGATGCCCATTCAAATATTAATATTAAAGAGGCTATTCAAAGAACTCATATATTACCGCAAGGAAAATCACAGATTCCTATTCAACAGATGAGTCATAACAAAAGATCAGATCAAATATTTTCTCACGTTTCTAAGAAAAATTCAGATTCGAAACCCTTTATTATATTAGGGGCGGGTAAAGTAGAATATCGTAAAGGCGTTGATTTATTTATTGCCACTGCTGTTGAAATCAAGCGATTGAATCCAGACTATAACATACAAATGGTATGGGTTGGTGATGGCTTTGATCCTGAAAATGATTTGGACTATTCATGCTATCTTCAGCAACAAATTGAAGCATTTGAACTGAAAAAATGCCTCTCCATTTTTGATGCATGCGATGATTTAGAAAATTTATATCAAAAAATCAATCTTTTTTATCTTTCTTCTCGCCTAGATCCTATGCCAAATGTTGCCATTGACACGATGATACGAGGCATACCGCTGATTTGTTTTAACAAAGGAAGTGGCGCCGTTGAATTCCTAGAACAAGATCAAGACACTGCAACGTGTATTATCCCTCATATGAGTGTTGTTGATTCAGCGAGAAAAATAATTGAATTGTATGAATCGCCCCATTATTACGCTTTAATTTCAAATAAACTAAAAACACTTGCTCAGAATACATTTAATATGGATGCTTATGTTTCTAAGTTAATTCAATTATCTACGCAACAAATCGCAATTACAAAACAAGAATCTCTTGATTATCACACACTTGAAAAATCACCTGATTTTTTAGACCAATTTTGTATGCCAGGTATAGACCGCTCCGAGGTTATCCGTACATATATTAGATCATGGTATAGCAAAATAAAGCCTACACGAAAACCAACCCCTGGTTTTAATCAAGATATCTACGCACTTCATCATCATTGCGAAGCACGCAATGTAGAGCCATTCACGGACTATATTCGCAACGGAAAACCAAAGGGCGCGTGGCAAGATGAAGTCATTCAACCTCAACCATCAATCCAAAACAAAAACACACAACCAAGCTGTGCTATACACATCCATGCTTTTTATCCCGACCTTTTATCGGAGATTTTAAACCGTTTACAATGTAATGCTTCAAAATATGATTTTTATATCAGCACAACAGATGAAAACGAAACTATTATTTCTAACCTCTTAAAAAAAGAAATTAAAAATAATCAATATCTATTAAAAGTAGTACCTAATAGAGGTAGAGATATCGGTCCATTTTTGACTGCATTTAACCAGGAATTACAAGCCTATGATGTCATTGGACATATTCATACTAAAAGAAGCTTAGATCTTAATAATCATGATGTCAGTAAAGCTTGGATGAATTTTTTACTTGAAAATTTACTCGGTAAAAAATATCCTATACTCGATCAAATTTTAGACCGGTTTGAAAAACAACCAAAGCTTGGTTTAATTTTTCCTGATGATCCTCACCTCATCGGCTGGGATAAAAACCAATTATTTGCTGAGCAATTAGCGACCCAATTAAATTTATCAAACCTGCCAAAAGGCAGATTTAACTTTCCAGTTGGCACGATGTTTTGGGCGCGACCAGAAGCACTAAAACCATTATTTGAATTAAACTGGACGTGGGATGACTACCCTGAAGAGCCACTACTCTATGATGGCTCTACATTACATGCGATAGAAAGACTCATACCAACGGTTGTAGCAAACCAAGGATTTAAACACGCTGTGACCTACATTCCAGGTATAAGCCGCTAACCTGCATCTGTATTATCCAGGTATGATTATTTTCTTATGAAATTGACAAGCCGATTTTTGCTTTCCATTTGATTGAATAATGCCCACGTCATATTCCCCAGGTGCTAAATTATTTGGAATTATTCGAGAAAAGCCTAAATCAATTTCATTCGAAATATTTAAATAAGCATTGGCATCAAGCCGTGGTACTTTCAATGCTTCAAAATAAAGTGGCTTATTTCCAATTTTTGATAGTGTGACAAAAATATTTTGAGTATCAAAAGGCTTAATCCAACCAGAAAATGAAATAATGTTAACACCATTACGTGCTTCAATTTCTGCTCGATCGAAATGACCCTGGCATTGAATATCGTCTAGCTCATCTTCGCCTATTGTTTTCTCAGGTGTCGTAATATAACAACCATGTGTTTCACTAAGTTTCCAAGCTTGCTTATGAGACAACCACTTTATAAGCTCAGCAAGGTCTGGCTTATACGGCCTCTCATTAGAACAAGCAACAACTGCACCCAGACGATTTTTTTCAAGAAAATTTTCTGGATGAGATATTGCTGTATCATATTCTTTAAAAAAATGAGGAACCGTAAATGATTTTCGTTCTGAAATATAAGCAAAGCTAGAACTCCAATCATTCCCAAACGCAACAAATTGACTCTCTTTCGGCAGCTCTCTCTTTAAAATATCGCCAATCGCCAAATCACGACTTTCTTTAGTAAAAGAAAGTGTCATGCTTGGCATATAAACTTTGAATAATGCCACATAATTTGAAATCAAAATTAAAGCCAACATGGGAATGATTGTCATGGCGCCTATCGCTGGAATTATGATTCCACCTAACGCTACAGCAACAGCAAAAATAAGAAAAATGATATTCGCACTTTGATAATAATCATGAACAATATGTAAATTAGTAAATAAGAATAATGGCAAAATACCTAGAGCAACTGAAAACAAAATTATTCCTTTTAGGCGCACATTAGATTTTGAAAATAAAGCAATAAAGAAGAGAGAGAGTCCCAACTTTCCTGAAAGATTGTTTACAAACATTTTTTTCCATAGTACTTGTATATATAAATCAGATGAGAATCGTTGCTTAATTTTCCCCAAAGTAAAAGGATGTACAGCTGACGAAGTCAGTCGCTGCCCCAAGGGATTAAACGACTTTATATGATCGGTATAGCAAACCCATACAATACCAATTGCAAGTGGTATAACAAAACAGACCAAAGCTATGAGTGAACGCTTACTTAATACAAACCCACTAATCGACTTTGATTTTTTTATATCAAGAATAACAAATAACGCTGAAAGTAAAACTAAAACAGGGAGCCCCGTTGTTGATTTTTGTAAAATAGACAGCGTCATAAAAGAAAAGTATGGGGATACCTGCAAAACTATTGACTTTGTATTAATCTCGCATATTCACTTGGATCATATGGGCTATATAGGAGCAGAGGAAGATGAGAATGATAATCTTCTTGATGAAAATGGTCAATCC
>JASJHH010000180.1:0-20592 GCA_033791145.1 Legionella sp. | reverse complement strand
CATAATTTCTAATGCGACTACCCGGCCTTCATTGGGTTTTTTTAGTAACGTTTGTGCGACAACCGCTTGTAGAGAACCCGATAGCATGGAGCGAATCATGGCTTTCTCGTCTCCAGGAAATACATCAATTACACGATTAATCGTTTGAATGGCTGAGCTCGTATGTAACGTCGCAAAGACCAAATGGCCTGTTTCAGCTGCGGTCATCGCCAAACGAATGGTTTCTAAATCACGCAGCTCTCCGACCAAAATCACATCTGGATCTTCCCGAAGTGCTGAACGCAAGGCAGCAGTAAAGCTGTGCGTATCGCGATGTACTTCTCGCTGGTTTACTAAACATTCTTTAGATTGATGTACAAATTCAATGGGGTCTTCAATCGTAATAATATGCTGTTTACGGGTTGTATTAATATAATCAACCATTGCAGCCAACGTTGTACTTTTACCCGAACCTGTCGGTCCTGTTACCAAAACCAATCCTTGAGGAAAAGAAGAAAGTTCGTTAAACATAGAAGGTAAATTTAACGCTTCCATACTTAATATTTCGGTTGGAATTACACGAAATACAGCCGCAGCCCCGCGCTCTTGTGTAAATGCATTCACTCGAAAACGTGCGACATCTTTCGTTGAAAACGATAAATCCGTTTCAAGCTTTTCTTGATATTGCTTCAACTGCTGATCATTCATGACGGATTTAATCATACCGAGCACATCTTCATGTGACAAAACGGGATAATCAAATACTTTTAAATCACCATCAATACGAAACATGGGCGGCAATGTGGCCGAAATATGTAAATCTGAAGCTCTATTTTTTACCGCAAAATCGAGGAGCTCAGAAATACGTGCGTGACCCTCTTCTTTTTCTTTATCCATAATAAAAACCCTGCGCAGTTAGATATCATACCTTACAGTTTAGGTAGTAATTGCGCAAAGTCCAATGCTGCTGATTAAATTTAAAAATTATTTTTCACGGCAACCAATGGCTGACAGCCATTCATCGGACGGTAAAATTAATTTACGTGCTTTTAAATCAAAAAAACCAAACGTTAGTTTAGCCTGACTACACGGCATACCTTGGTCGTTCAAAATATCCTGACGCATGACAGCAATTTTTTTCTGATAAGACAACACTTCTGACTCAATCGTAATCGGCTCTCGGAGCAGCAATTCTCTGATAAATTTAATCTCACACGCTAAAACAATGGGACCCATTTGTCGCGCACGAATTTCTTGTAAACCAAATCCATGTGCATTTAAAAGATCCCAACGCGCTTCTTCTAGCAACGCAAGATACGTTGCATTATTCACATGTCCAAACGTATCTAGATGATGCTCTTTAATCACGAGAGAATATTTAAATATTTTAAAATTTGTCATCTAAAAACCATACCTTGTTCTTTGAGGCGTACCCCATTGTAAACCAACAGCACGTGCCGCCCTATCAAAAAAACTATAACGGGCATATCTTGGCGCCGGACGCTCAGATATTGGACTGTCTTCTCTGTTGTCATCCATATCTATAATCCTTGTATCTAAAATAGGATTATCATGACTCAAACTACCGTCTAATATTGCACATAAAATGTCTATTGATAAACTGTCTAAATAATTAACGCTTGCTTGCCCTTCATCGACCAAACGTGCCTTGATTGCCATTTGTTCTTCGGTTAGCTCTGGCGCGCTGTCTGTTTCAAATTCTTCTGATAAAGTATCTAGTGCTTCTTGCCATCCTGTTCTAGGTTCAATAAATGCTTCTAGCTGTTCACGCTCTACTTTTTCTATGTCAGCTTGTTTAGCTTGATCATGCGTTAATTTAATTTGATATGCTGTGATATATGTTCTAATTGCAAGCTGAAACGCTTTAACATCGACAGGACCAAGCTGCTCAAAAGTCGCCTCTAACGCTGGGCACATTTTATGCTTATAAACTTTGATGGGCTGATTAAAAACAAGATCATTAAGGCGTACTAAATCTCTAATTAAGTCAAGATGTGACTTTGTTTGATATAGCTTATCGAGATAAATTTTAAAATCCACAGGCTTAAGCGTAGTTGCTCTTTCTAAATAAAGCAGTTTCGTGCCTAAATTAATCAATTTACTATCTGTAATCGTTTGAAAACAACTCCCTTCATCCCCTAAAAGCTCATTTAATAAATCATTCTGTGCTTTTTTTATTCCCATATTAAAAACCCCTCTCTGTTCAATTTTATAAAAAAATCTACAACAAAAACAGGTACAGCACGTTCTACTATGCCGGAGTTTAAGGGGGAATCATAGGGTTATGCTCGAGAAGCATAACCCTGATTTAAATTTATTATTTAACAGGTTTTACTTTATATACAACGTATTGATAACGAACATTATTACCATTGGATGTCGTTACATCCATTGTACCGTGACGTTTTACACCCGTAATTACACCTGATCTTTGAGAGTGTAAATCAGTGATGGTATCTCCTTTTCTGCAATCCAGTTTTTTTAGAGCGCCATCATTTGAAACTCTATAACCTTTATCGACGCCATCTAAATATTCCACTCTGTGGTCAACGCTATCAACCACTTTGTAGTCAGGCGCATACATATGGTCCGTTTTCCAACCACCCATTCCTCCTTCTGCTAAATCCATGCTGGTATCCATACTGGTATCCCAACCGGCATTGAAAAACTCGGTTGCCCCGTCGGCAACGTCTGAAAATGGATCGCTCACTCGATTAACTGATGAGCCTGCCAAAACGCCTGCACTCAATGTGAGTGACGCAATACCAACCATCAACTGTGATAATTTTGATTTCTTATTCATGATATTCTCCTTGATAACAACTCTAGGAAAGAGCCAACTTAGCTCTATGTGAGTAATAATAGTACAATTTAAAAAAACATCAACTCTTTCATGCCAAAAGCATTGAAATCAGTTAAACTCATTGCACTGAATACTCGCCAAAATAACAGGTCTTTTATCTCTATGAGCAATTTAATTAAAGCCTTCGAAATCACACAATTACATGACACATGTATTACACATTGGAAAAAAGAAACGATATCTTTGAACCAACACGATTTTCTTGCGCTGATAGAAGAAAATCATTCTTTTAATTTTTCACTTTGGATGGCAGAAGACAAAGCCCGCCGAGATGATATGGGTCATGCATTTGTTTATCAGGCAAAACGGGAGATTGACGGGTTTAATCAACAGCGTAATAACCGTATGGAAGCAATGGATACGTGGCTTTATCAGGCACTAAAACCTTCTGCTGATATAACATGCCCTATTCACTCTGAAACACCGGGCATGATGATTGATAGGTTATCTATTCTTGCGTTAAAAATATATCACATGGCCATACAAAAAAATCGTACTGATGTCAGCGACACGCATCACCAAAGTTGCGAACAAAAACTACAAACACTGATTGCACAACGTAATCAACTCGCACAATGCCTGCAGCTATTTTTTGATGAAATTTGTGCAAAAACACGTACTTTTAAAGTTTATCATCAATTTAAAATGTACAACGACCCTAAATTAAACCCAGAATTATATAACCATCAGACTAACACTTTAGAAACCTCAGAACGCCCATAAACATCGTCAAAACGAACAATATCATCCTCACCCAAATACCCACCTGATTGAATTTCGATGAGCTCAAGTGGGAATTTCCCTGGATTCTCCAAGCGATGCTTGGTACCGATTGGAATATAAGTCGACTGATTTTCAGTCAGCAATATCACGTTATCACCATTCGTAATACGTGCCGTTCCTTTGACCACAACCCAATGTTCTGCTCGATGAAAATGCATTTGCAGGCTTAATGACGCACCAGGATTCACAACAATGCGTTTCACCTGAAAACGAGATCCAGCATCAATGCTGTCGTAACACCCCCAAGGGCGATACACTTTACGGTGTTTTTTTACTTCAGGACGTCCTTTTTTAGAAAGCTGCTCTACCAGTTTTTTAACGTGTTGTACTTTGCTTTTATGCGCAACCAATACCGCATCAGCGGTTTCTACAACCACCACATCTTCAAGGCCAATGGCAGCAAGCAGACGATTTTCACTACGTAAGTAACAATTTTTAACTTCTTCTGCTACAACATCCCCTATCATATGATTGCCTTGCTCATCAGCAGGTGAGATTGCAGCCAGAGCGTCCCAAGAGCCTACATCACTCCAACCTAAATCATTTGCGATTAAAAGTGCTGCCTTTTGTGTATGTTCCATCACGGCATAATCAATCGAGTCGGCAGGACAAGCCGAAAAAGCAGCGCTATCTAAACGCATAAAATCAGGATCATGTTGTGCTGCAGCAACAGCTTGTTCAACTTGCCGTAGCATATCAGGTTGCAGGCGCGCTAATTCTTCAAGGTATAGTGCTGCTTTAAAAGCAAACATCCCACTATTCCAATAATGCGCATCGCCTTTAATTAATTCTTTTGCTTGTTGAAGCTCAGGTTTTTCAATAAATGCCTGAACGGTATAGGCTGTATTTCTTTCAGATAATAATTCACCTTTTTGAATATACCCATACCCTGTATGCGCACAATCAGGTGTAATCCCAAACGTTACTAAATAATTATCTTGTGCAAGTGCATTTGCATCGTCTACTAATGCTTGAAAACGTTTGTTATTTTGAATGAGGTGATCAGATGGCAATACGAGTAAAACCGCATCTTTATCTTCTGCCATTGCAATCATAGCTGCAGCAGCAACTGCTGGTGCTGTGTTGCGAGCTACGGGCTCGAGTACAATCCGCGCTTTATCTATGCCCATTTGACGCACTTGATCAGCCAGTAAAAAACGTTGCTCCGTATTACTAATAAAAATAGGCGCAGTTGCAGCACTTAAACCTGCTAAACGCGCAATCGTCTGCTGCAGAAAGCTTTGCTCACCACATAATTGAATAAACTGCTTAGGGTATTCTTCTCTGGAAAGTGGCCAGATTCTTGAGCCCGAACCACCGCATAACACCACAGGAATGACAGACATAAAAATCTCTAAATAAAAATTTAACTAGGATCGTATATTAGGTCACACTGTGCTTGCAAGTAGATTAGCGCTTACAATTTTTTTATCTAATGCTTCCGCATGTTTAAACGCATCAACACTAAAAAACGTACGGATATTATGCCTAACTAAGGTATGCGTCTCTTCATCAGACGTATTTTTAGCAATAAACTGCTTTGCATGCGTTTGATCAGATTTCTGATTAATATAAGATTCACTATTTTGCCAATATGATTCTGCAGGATGTACTAAACACCTTAACCGAATGCCATTGATTGTCAACACGCCCTAGCTATCGCTTGATTTTTGCCTGCTAAATTAACAGCAGGATTAATTGTCATTTTTTGAAGAGTCAATGTATGCGCAGCAACACCTGACATATTAAATATAAAAGGCTTAATTGTTGCGATTTCAGCGCGCTACAGCACTGCACACTGATTGAGCATAAATTACACACAAAGGTCAATCGCAGGATTTTCTTAGTCTAAAAAACAAATCTTCTACTTGCTTGCCCAATAGAGGTATCTCCATTTGATCAGCACTCACAAACCCTCTTTTTTGACAATTTAATACAAACTCAAATAATTTATCATAATAACCATCAATATTTAAAAAGCCCATCGGCGCTTTTAGGGTACCTATCTTAATTGCATTCCAGGTTTCAAATGCTTCCTCCAACGTACCAATCCCTCCAGGAAAAACTAAAAAAGCATCTGCATGCTGCTGCAGTAATAGCTTACGTTCTTGTATTGTCTCTGTAATAATTAACTCATCTAATGCATCCGAAGGCTTTTCTTGCGCAATTAATGCCCGAGAAATAATACCCGTGACCTTGCCTCCATGCGAAAGAACAGATTCAGAAAGCTTTCCCATTAAACCAAGACTCGAGCCACCATATATCAAGCGAACATTATTTTGAGCAATTAATTGCCCTAATTCAACCGAAGCTTTAACCAATGCGCTACTTTTACCTCTATTAGCCCCTAGATAAACGCAAATAGATTTCATGAATCACCTTTCTTGTTTAACAAAATAAGTACAATCAATATCAACGTGATCTTGATATCCGATAGCCTTGTAAAAATTATGCGTACCATGCTTTCTTCGATGATTCGCTGTGGTTAGTTCAATTTCAGTAGCACCCTGTGTTTTTGCGTATGCCTCAGCAGTCGCAATTAATGCTTTTCCTATCCCTTTTCCATGATATTTTTTATCAACAATGAGTGTGTCAATATGACAACAACAGCCTTGTAGCCTAAGCTGTTCATAGCATCCAAAGGCTATACAGCCTACAACACCCTCTTCGTCTTCGGCAACCAATAATTGATGACGTGTTAAATTCAAAAAAGATTGAATCCTATTTTCCATTTCTTCAATATCTCGTTCGTATATTTCACCCATTTGCGCTAAAAGTTGTTTCAGATAAAAGGCATCTTCCTGTGTCGCCATTCTTATATTTGGCATCATACTTCCTCTATGATTTGATTTAATATTTAAAGCATAGGATATAATGCTGTTATCATCAGCCTAAGTCTTAGAAACACCACGATGGATAGATAAAAAGGAACCCAAAATATGTGGTTAACCCCAGTAACGCTTCAAGGCAAGCATGTCACCTTATTACCCTTGGAACAACAATATTTAGAAGCATTAAAAACAGCTGTTGCTGATGGTGATATTTGGAAAGTGAGGGCGGCTCAAGTACCCCACCCCGATGAGATGGATCAAGAAATTAAACGGCGTCTAAAATTGCAAGAGAACGGCCTCATGCTACCATTTGTTGTATTAAATCAGCAAAAAAAAGTCGTTGGTATGACCTGTTATTCTAATATTGATAACGACAATAAAAGAACCGATATTGGTTGGACTTGGTACTGTAAAAGCGCGCAAAAAACCGCTCTTAATACTGAATGTAAATCCTTATTGCTTCAGCAAGCTTTTGAATTCTATGATGCTATTGCTGTTGGTTTTAAAGTAGATGCTTTGAATTATCGAAGCCAAATAGCTGTAGAACGAATTGGTGCTAAAAAAGAAGGGATTATACGAAATTATTCACTTTTAAATGATGGTAATCTTAGGGACATGATTTTCTATAGCATTCTTCCCTCCGAATGGCCTAATATTAAAGCGCATTTAAAGTACTTGCAAGATCAATAAAGACAAATAAATAAGAGATAAGCATCATGAAAACCAGACAATTATTTCTATTACTTTCAATGATGAGTGTCTTATTGCTTCATCATGCAAATGCAGCACCTTTATCTACCGTAGAAAAAAAAATAACTCTTTTTATTTCACAACAAAAAAGTAAACAACTTTCTTTATTAGAACAATTAGTCAATATTAATAGTGGCACAAACAACCTGTCTGGAACGCATCAAGTTGGCAAAATACTACAAGCGCAGTTTGACCTAATTGGCTTTAAAACCAGATGGATTGAAATGCCAGCAGATATGCACCGAGCCCCGACTTTAATTGCAGAACATCAAGGCACAGCAGGCAAGAAATTACTTTTAATTGGTCATTTAGATACGGTTTTTTCTAAAAATAGCGCATTCAAAAAATTTGAACAGCATGGCAATTTTGCTACAGGGCCCGGTGTTATCGATGACAAAGGAGGAGATGTTGTCATGCTTTATGCGCTAAAAGCATTGCATGCAGCACAAGCACTTCAAAATACAAGCATTACAGTGATATTAACAGGTGATGAAGAAGACTCAGGCAAACCAACATCCATTGCAAGAAAGCCTTTATTTGATGCAGCTAAACAGAGTGATATTGCACTGGATTTTGAATTTGCACTAACTGCTGATACAGCAACCATTGCAAGAAGAGGTGCCACGCGTTGGACATTACATACGAAAGGAAATGAAGCGCATTCTTCTAAAATTTTTCAAGACTCTGTCGGCGATGGCGCCATTTTTGAAATGACACGTATCCTGAGTACAATGCAGCAAACACTTAAAGCAGAGAAATATTTATCGTTTAACCCTGGCCTCATTTTAGGCGGCACTAAAGTTGCATATAATAAAAACAATTCAAAAGGTCATACTTTAGGCAAAGACAATGTTGTTGCTCAAGATGCAATGGCAACCGGTGATTTACGCTTTCTAAGCCCAAAACAAAAAATAAAGGCTGAAGAACAAATTTTATCTATCATTCAAAAACATTTACCCGGCACAACGGCTTCCATTCAATTTGAAGATGCTGTGCCAGCGATGCCACCTACTGCTGATAATTTAAAATTATTAAAGCAATACAGTGATGTCAGTCAAGATTTAGGGTATGGCAGCATTCAATCATTTGATCCGGGGCTTCGTGGTGCGGGTGATATTTCTTATATTGCGACGCTTGTATCAGCAAACTTAGCAGGAATAGGTGCTTTAGGCAGCGGAGCTCATTCTTTAAAAGAAACTTTAGACATTAATTCGCTGCCCATTCAAACAGAGAGAGCAGCATTACTTATCTATCGATTAACGCATGAATAGACCGCTACTAGAGTTCTTGCATAACCGCGTAAATTGATTAAAATCCTTATTTTTTGCTGGCTTCCCACAAGCTATAGCGACACCCATTAGCAAGTAGACTGCTCCCTCCGCCTACTTGGCCCGATTCATTCGGGCCATCTAGTCGTTTTAAACATTAATTTAACTAGACCAGCCGGACAAGCCAGGTGGCGTAGGTTACCTCTTAACTTAGTGCCATTAGGGTCAGGTTCACTAGATTTTACTGCGTTTAAATTATCAATTAAACCTGACGCCATTGATCTAAGAGTCAAAATTTAACCGGTGTTTTTAATGAGCTCAACGAGATCATTAAATTAACGTACAATACGGCCAAAATTTACGCCACATAAGATTGCGTGATGCATTCATATTTATGTTAGAGTGACGTTAGTTTCTCAGCTCGCCAATCATTTAATTTTTTCTGTAAGGAATATATATGAGCAAAGAAAAATCCCCGAAAAAAAGTGACAAAAAGAAAGCATTAAAAACACCTCAAGAAAAAAAACATGCCAAGCGACTTAAAAAATTAGAGCGCTCCTAATCTGAGTGTTGTCGACATTTTTTAATCGATCAATTAGATCAATAGGGCCGCGTTCACTTGATTTTATTACCTTTAAATTATCAACTAAACCCGACCCCATTGATCCATACCACCGGGTCAAACCTCCACCAGTGCCTGCCACGGGATTACTCCAACTGGATGAGACCGCTTACTCCTGTTATAGCGGGTCAAGCCATCATGCAGGGGTATTACAATTCTGCGACATGCCTTGTTTTAAGTCCTTAGGAATATCACGTAAGTGCTTGATTATATGGTGCGCTCTTCGGTCCTCGAACCCCCGACACCTTGGTTCGAAGCCATATGATTTAAGTAATTTAATCAATAAAATCAGTTGCTTGCGATGTAACGATTATATGATGTACGGCCTAAAACCACCTGAATAAGCCAGACTTCATCTGGACCTGTTACAAATCTGCTACATCATTAATTTGCTCAAACAGAGCCTTAATGATTTTTAACCTTCAAGCCAATTGAAAAAATTCGGCAATTCATCCCAAAATGATTCAAAGGATGGCAACGCTCGCACTTGATGCGCTAATTGAATATTCCAGCCAGCGAGGCACGCATTTTTATGCCCGAGCAAATCATGATACTGAGGAACTTTTATTCCCTTGAACGAACATTTTTTTTCTAACACACGCTTTACTTGCGTTGACAGTCCCTTGGATTCAGGACGACGATAAAAATTAATTACATCGTATAAATCTCGTGGCCGAGTGCGTTCTGCTAATGCTCGAGTTTTCTCAGCAAATACTTCTACGTAAGAATAACACTGAACCTGCATCCCTTCTGCTGGGCGATCCGAATAAGGATGCTTAACAAAATTGAGGACCGGTGGTTCTACTACGATTTCTGCGGCCGTCAGATCAAGCTTTATTTTCGGCATTTGCCGTGGCGAAGTGGGTGCAATGGGGCCACGATAATAAATACGCCCTTGGCATGTACCATCCTTGTAACTATCAAAGCGCATTTTTTCAACAGGAAATTCTATCCCCGTCATTTCATAGATCCAATCAGCTATTTCTGAAAACGTATTTTTAAGAAACTCAATATCTAAATGAGCCTCTTGTTGCAACGTAAAATCTAAGTCTTCAGAAAAACGATACGTTTCAAAATAACATTTCTTCAGGCAGGTTCCACCCTTAAACACCCATGACTTGCCTAACACAGCATGTTGCCCAATCCCGGCAAGTAACCAACCCAGTAAGTAATCTTTCTCAATGACTTGCGCTGAAAGATTAGTATTTGTCGCCATTTGCAAAAGCTCTTGTTTGGGTATCACGTATTCATCCTAAAATTGTAAATGTTCTGGTACATGCAGCCGCCACTGAGTAATAATGCGTCCTTCTTTAATTGATGGATCCAGCCGCGCTATACCTCGAGTTAAATGTTGACGGCAAATTTTCGTAAACTCATTTTCTTCTCCTGTAATGTTTGAATATAAAAAACCAAGCCTTTTAAACACAGCGCCACTTCCCACTTGTATTGCATACGCAGCCAATTTTTCTGGTGAATAATGCGGACTTTTTACATACTCTTTAAAACAATCAATAATATGTTGAATTCCACCACCCAGTTGAGGATTGTAAAGCGTATCTATGATGGTCTTATGTGGATCAGAAATGAGTATTTTTTTATTTTTCTTCCAGATAATTTTCGTACCAAAATTTAATTTTTTGGGTATATGAGTCACTAAAAAAGAAATATTATGAATATCTTGTTTTTTGTGTATAACCACCTGTTCTGTAAGCACACAAACATCACGAAACAGTTGCTCGGTAAAATCCCAGTATTCAATGGCAGACCATCCACCAATATAACAAGGAGCATACAACTCAGGAGCCAGCACCCATTCATCTTCCAGTGCTTGCTGATTATCAACGGCATCAATAGGCACGATGGCGTAAATCCCTCGACGAATACGTGTTAGCCAACCCTGTGTAACCCAGCGCGAGAGCTTTTTAGATGCGTCGGTTTTCGATACACCAAGGGCTTCTGCCGCAGAAGTAACGGTAAAAAGCTCACCCACTTCTCGCATTAGCTTTCCTACCTGTTCTTTCGATCTAAGCATATGGCTCCATATTAATATAATGCGACATAAGTAATTCACTTTAATAATGAACTTCTTATGTCTTATTATATCATAAACAAAATAAAACACACTACAACATATATAGTTCATTCAAAAGGTGAACTATATATGTTGTAATGTATTATTCCTTTCTAATTGCAATAACTTTAATTATCGTATCTTTTTGCATCGGATCAATTCGCGCAACTAACCATGCAATTGCAACCAGAGCAACTTTCGCTGGCATGATTTAAGGCACACCTGAGCTAGCTGGCACGTTCAGAATGGAACAAGCTTGCAAGAACTGCAGCAACTGGGTGGCTGGTCTTGTTTTGAGATGGTTTTGCGATATGCCCACCTTTCCGGTGACCATTTGCGAACAGCTGCAAATCGAATCGAAGGGCTAGGTATACGAATAACATGAGGGAATTGGGTCAAGGTGTGGTGTCGGGGTGTTACAATTCTGCTACATGCCTTGTTTCAAACCCTTAAAAATACCACGTAAGTGCTTGATTATATGGTGCGCTCGGAGGGACTCGAACCCCCGACACCTTGGTTCGAAGCCAAGTACTCTATCCAGCTGAGCTACGAGCGCAAAAAATATGGTGGGCCGTATAAGATTCGAACTTATGACAAAGAGGTTAAAAGCCTCCTGCTCTACCAACTGAGCTAACGGCCCCAAAGACGATGAGATCATACCGGATTAGGTCAGAAGGTCAAGCATTTAAATGCATTCCATCTGATTTTTTTGTGTATATAAATTATCCGAACTTGCAAGCACACGAAATCCATCTACTGAAAAACGAGCCATTGATTCAATTAATCGTGTTTTAGGCACTAATGTAAACAAAACATCTGCACCCAATGCCCCGCAACCTTTTACTGCGAGTACATCTGGATTTTGAGAAAGCTGGTTTATTTGCGCTTGTGTGTGCTTTGCGACTAAATCCAGCGCTAAGAGCTGCTTCGCATAGGCATTCACAGCTTCTATTAATAAAGCGCTGTTGGATGTATCAAATGCTTTTTTTCCTAAATCTACAATTGGGCTTAATAAATTCGCAGCTTCTGTTAAATATAAATTTTGAAGATGTTCGTGTGTTGGCAATTTTTGGCCTGTATGCAATAACACAAAGGCAATATCTTCAAAACACCAAGCATACTGCTTATTGTCAGATTGATTACGATTCAGATAAACGCAACCGCTTTGTGCTTGCGCGAGTACGTCATAACCACTCGGACGCATGCCTTGATTGGCCTTAAGGCTAAAAGTCCAGTAGGCCTCTAATAATGCGCTTTCTGTGAGTGATTGATGCTGTATTGATAAAGAAGCTAAATACGCCCCAAGAAACTCAGCGCTCGAGGCACCAAGCCCACCAATACCACCATAGGGATCATAAAATCTAAGCTGCTGTTTCATATTTAAAGCCTGCCAAAACCGACCCGCTGGGGAGTCAGGGTGAATGCTTAAATTTGTTTTTTTTGTAAGCCCAATCTCAAAGCACGGTGTTGTAGTTAGAATAATCGCGGGGCCGCCCTGCAAGGCCACATATTCGCCTAACAAAAACGTCTTTGCAGGTATTTCAAATTTAAAATCAATTAAATTCATTGCGTGTCAGATAACACTTGCGGCACATGGCGCAGTTCAGCTAATAAGTCTTTGGCTTGCTGTAAGCTCACCCTGCGATGCACACTTAACCAATGTCTTAAACGTTTTCTTAAAATCGGTTGCTCGACCGCATTCGCCCCTGACACCATGAGTAAATTATCAATATGTAATTTCATATGGCCTTGAATAATGCCTTCGGTACACAGCGCATTAATAGCTCCTAAATTTTGAACCAACCCAACGGCTGCAAGCACGCGAGAAAGCTGCTCAGCTGAGGTAATCCCCATCATTTCAAGACACATGCGTGCTGTTGGATGCAGCGCTGTAACCCCACCGACAATTCCTGCAACCAGTGGCGCTGTTAACTCCCCTGTTAGCACGCCATCTGCATAGCGCCAGGTTGAAATCGCTTGATAACGGCCTGAACGTGCGGCGTAAGCATGTACACCCGCTTCAACCGCACGCCAATCGTTTCCTGTTGCAATTAAAATGGGGTCTATTCCATTCATAACCCCTTTGTTATGGGTTGCTGCGCGATATGGGTCAATTTCTGCAAACAAAGAGGCTTCTTCGATGCGCTTTCCTAAATCTTCGTCGACATGATTCAGTACAACACGTGCACGCGCTAATTTTTGGTCGTTTAAATTTGATAAAATACAAATGCCAACCGTTTCACCTGTAAGATGCTCAATTGGATTTTTTAAATATTCAAGCACTTGATTAATAATATTCGCACCCATCGCGTCACAGCTATTCATGCTAAGATGAATTACCGCCATGTCGCCACCGTCTGGGCGTTTTAAGCGACGTAAGGTCATATCAGTCACACCCCCGCCACGGGTCACCATGCTCGATGCAACGTCGCGATTCGCTTCTTCAATCCATGTCGTGCGATGTTCTTGAAATACGATTTCTAAATGCTCAAAATTCGTGACTTTAGGAATATTAATTTGTCCTAAAATACAATCGCCTAATACCTCTGTTGTAATACTCCCTGCGCGTCGAATCCATTTGGCTGTTTTAGATAAAGCCGCAATAATAGACGTTTCTTCAACGGCCATTGGAATCACATAATCTGCATTATCAATGCAAAAATTTGTGGCAACACCAAGTGGCAATTGAAAATAACCAATCACGTTTTCTATTAAATTTTCACCTAAATCAAATGCTTTTACACCACCTTCAGATAAATAATTAACATCTTCAGATGTGAGTGCCCCCATAGACACCAAACGCTCAAAACGCTCTTTTCGTCCGAGCTTAGAAAATCCTTCAAAGCCTGCTTCAGCTGTTTCGTTTAACAACGGACTGCCTCCTTTAATGCATTTAAATCTCGACTACCGGTACAAAATAACGCAACTCGCAATTCATACTCTATTTTTTGCATGGCTTGAACGACAGCAGCCTCTGATTGTACGGCCGCTTCAAGCATCGGTTTTGCAAACCCAACCGTTGTGGCACCCAACGCAAATAACTTAGCAGCATCTAACCCATGCCGTACACCGCCTGATCCCCATACTTCAAAATTTTCAGATATTGCAACTGCATCTCGGGTGCTTTGAACCGTATCAACACCCCAATTTCGAAACGTCTCAGCCGTTTGCTTTAAAATAGAATCATCTGATGCACGGTGGCCTTCAATGCGCCCCCAATGTGTGCCGCCTAAACCACTCACATCAACAGCCGAAATATTGATTTGATTCAGCTGCTCTAACGTGTTTTTAGAAAAACCACATCCTGTTTCTTTTAATATAATCGGCACGGGTGATGCTGTAACTAGTTCAGCTAAAGCATCCCACGCGCCTTTAAAATCTCTTGTGCCTTCAGGCTGAATGCATTCTTGTAATGCATTACAGTGAATAATTAATGCTGATGCTTCAAGTGCATCTGTAAGCTTAATCACAGCATCTATAGGATTGCTTATCACCTGTGCTATACCCAAATTGCCATACAAAACCACATCAGGATAAACTTGTCTTAACGCACGCCAAACGTCAGATGCGTTCGTATCAGTGAGCTCTCGACGTTGCGACCCAACCCCCATTGCCCAGCCTGTTTTAGCACACGCTGCCATTAAATTTTGATTGAATATTAAAGCTTTTTCATGCCCTGCTGTCATAGAAGACACAATAAAAGGCTTATCTACCTGCACACCAAGACGCGTTGTAGACATATCGACAGCATCAAAATTAAAATCAGGCAATGCTTCATGTATTAACTGCACTGTATCTAACTGATTTGATTCTAATGCTTGATTTTGATGCATTAAGGCAAGCGCAATATGATCAGCCTTTCGTTGCTCAAATTGTTGGTATTCGTTTGACATGCCTACTCTGGATTGACTATTAAATCGAAAAAAATGACTTAAATCCTATCATATTATCTTGAAGACAACCATAAAAGCCACCTCAAAAACAAGGTAATCTTATCCGGGTGTTAAGAAAATGTACTATAGTGCATTTAGTATGCAAATAAATCCTTTGGCCAACAACCCAGATGATAAGGATACTTATGAGTATTTTTAAAAATCATAAAGAAAAATCCACCGAGTGGGCTCACGCCAAACGAGCACTCACCGGGTTAAATCACCACCCCCTAAAAAACGGCTCGAAACTTAGACGAAAAGACAGTGGACTCAACCATTCATTTATGGTGATTAATGGCCGTATCTTAGCCTTCAACAGGAAAGGTGACAATTTAGGTAAAGGGGCATTTGGTAAGGCTAAATTAGCCGAAGATGAAACGGGTCGCCTCTTTGCTGTAAAAGTACAAGCTTATGGTTTTAGCGAGGATGAAGCCGAGGTAACGTACGACCTTGATTTCTCAGGTAAAAAAACAAAACGAGATAAAGGCGAAAAAGAATACCTTGACTGCCGCTATCTAGGACGCTCTTTGTTTGATAAATACAGAGGCCTCAATGCCCTCCTATCGCTTGATGAGCGCTACGCGTTCTTAACAAAACTTGCTCTAAATTTACATGCTTTACACACAGGGAGCGATTCAAAAACCAGAACACCTTATCATCACGGCGACTTCCATCTAAGAAATATTGTGCTTGATGACGACAATAATCCTCATATTATTGACTTTGGGATGTCTTCATCAAATCAAGATCTTCTAAAAAACAAGCACGGCGAGCTCATCAATGAAGATACTCAACATCTGCTTCAAGAATTTGTTTATCAAGCCCTTCCATATCGTGCTCATAAGACGGTACGTGATAATAAGATGTGGCATGGCTTTATGGGTGAGGCTATGAATGAAAGCGAACCGTTTTTTGAGTACGAAAGAACCAATGAGAATTACATTCAGCTTTCCTTGGGCGGACCAAAAAATGAGGCTGGAGAATATACGTGCCTTCACTATAAAAAACATTCCCTAAACGTAGCGGAGTCTAAAAGCACAAACGATTTAGAAACAGGTTTGATTCCTTTAAAAGAATTGGGTTTACCTCCCATGAAAGATGATATATCCCTTCCGAGCCCTTTACCCTTGTTTTATTCAATAAAAGATAAAGTTCTAGAGAAAATCAAAGCGAATGGACATCAAATCGCGATTGACGACGATGCACCAGATCGTAATGAAACCCTTTGCCGTCTAGCCAACAAAGGCAATGCAACGGCTCTTGAAATAGCTGAGACACTCACCCTGTGCCGTTTTAATTTAGAAGCTTACCAAGAAAAGCTCATAAAATACGCCCCCAAGAAACGCCTCATAACGATTAAAGTTCTTCAGGCTAACAGTGAACTGTTGCTCGGCCTCTATGAACTTATCCGTACAACACACGGTGAAAATAGTGTCCTTGAAGCAGAGATTAAACAATTTTTGCTAGATCAAATTGACGACCAAAACCAAGAAGACAACGCATACGATGCAGTCAAAGCATTTTCAGGCTTAGAAGCCCCGCTTACAGTACTCGTTCAAGGTATTCAAGACGAGAAAAAAAACCTCAAATATGAAGAGTTACGCGACCAAATCATGAAAAATCTTGTCAGCTTAAAAAAAACAGCCCCCCCTCAAGTCGCAGAAAAAATGGATACTTTATATTTAGCGCTTGCTAACGAAAAAGATACCGGTAAAACATGGCTCTCAAGCACTAATGACTTTATGTCCCTCATGGAACACCTATCGCCCGAGGAGCGCCAAGACATGTTTGAGGCTGTAAAACAGCGTTTACCAGAGCTTATTTTGATAGAAAACAGACCTGTTATTTTTGATAAGCTAAAAAATGCACTGTTACAATTGATTCAATTGAGCTGGAATCTTGCAGAGGCCATACAACCAATGCCTCCTGAAGAGCCAAGCGTATTATTTGAACCTACTTTACCCCGCCCAAAGCCATTTACTGAAAATTTAGAACAAGTTTTGAAATATTTATCACCGCATCAAATTGAAGCGCTTTCGAATGAATTAGAAGCATATTTACCGAGTGGTTTTAAGCTTGAAGAAACGATAGAAACCTGCAAACCTAAAAGAAACACCGTAACAAAAGAAGAACTTTCAGAAATCAAAGCGAAAGGTAGAAAAGCAGAGGAGCAATCTGATACCCCATCCTCAGGGTTATAGAACTAAACTTGGCTTTGTCGTAAAAAATATGACACGCTAACCATTTTCGTATTATCCTAAGTTATGAAGTGATGTTCAAAAGCGATAATAATCATGCATAACGCAACAGCAACACTGACATCATCTGAAAATAACGCGCCTAAGCACGCGCAGTTTAGCTTGAACGCTGAAAAAGACAGCTATGCCTGCGAGGGCGCTTGGTCTGTGCTTTATTTAGAACATTTAAGCGAAAGCTTTACGCCTGCAAATACCAAAGCCTCCCAAATTACCATCAGCGGTGAGAAATTAGATACGTTTGACAGTGCGGGTGCACTGGTACTGTTAGAACGTATCCAACGCTTAGAACAAACCCATCAAACCATCACGCTCACGCACTTTACAAAAGCACAAGAAGAGCTGCTCGCGCTGATTAAATCAAAACAAGCAGAAGCGAAAACAAGCGAACAAACACTTAAAAAACCACCTCGAAAAGAAGATTTTCTTGAAATACTAGGCCGCGAGGCATTACATAAACTACACCAATGCGATGGCTTAGTTTTACTTGTTGGCGATTTAACCGATAAAATTTTTAGATCATTTGGCAACTGGAAGCGTTTTCAAATACCCAGCATTATCTCAAATATTAATTCCGCAGGCTTAAAAGCACTGCCTATTATTGCCCTGCTTTCTTTTTTAATTGGTGTAGTCCTTGCTTATCAGATGGGTGTACAGCTCAAAACGTATGGCGCAACTAATTTTATTGCTTATATATCAGGTATGGCGATTTTTAGAGAATTCGCACCACTGATTACAGCTATTATTGTCGCAGGCAGGACAAGCTCCGCTTTTACAGCCCAAATTGGCAGCATGAAAATCAACGAAGAAATTGATGCGCTTTATACCATGGGGCTCTCGCCGACCGAGCTTTTGGTGCTCCCTAAAGTGCTTGGGCTTTTGTTTATTATGCCTTTTGTTATTTTTTGGGCTGATATATTTAGTATATTAGGTGCGATGATCATGTCTAAAAACATGCTGCACGTAGGTTATTATGATTTTTTAACCCGCCTTCAAACCGATGTGGGTGCAGACCAACTCATGCTCGGCTTATATAAAGCACCCGCTTTTGCGTTATTAATAGCACTCGTCGGATGTTTTCAAGGCTTTCAAGTAAAAACTAATGCCAATAGCATTGGCAGCCAAACCACAAAAAGCGTTGTACAAGCATTGTTTTTAATTATTATCACGGATGCGGTTTATTCCATTATTTACCAATGGATGGACCTCTAATGCCTGAACCTACAGCTATTCTAAGTGTTCACGGCTTAAAAAATCACTTGGGCGACCAATGGGTGCATACAGATGTTAATTTTTCAGTGAATAAAGGCGAAGTATTTGCCATTATTGGCGGCAGTGGTAGTGGTAAAACAACGGTTTTACGCAGTATTTTGATGTTATTAAAACCAACGGCTGGTGAAATTCGCGTGTTTGACCAAGTTATTCATACCCTCAATGAACATGAAGCCCAAGCACTTTGTCGCCGATGGGGTGTTTTATTTCAGCATAGCGCGCTTTTTTCTGGCATGACAGTGCTTGAGAACATTATGTTTCCTATGCAAGAGCTCACAACGCTGAATCATGATTTCATCGCTGAATTAGCACGTCTCAAATTATTACTGGTTGGATTACCGCTACATGCGGCCACCAAACTTCCATCTGAGCTTAGTGGCGGCATGCAACGCCGAGCCGCCGCCGCACGCGCTATTGCGATGGACCCTGAGCTTTTATTTTTAGATGAACCCACCTCAGGCCTTGACCCACTCAGTGCAAAACAATTTGATCACCTGATTTTATTTTTAAAACGCGCTTTAAATTTAACAATTATTATTGTCAGTCATGACATTGATTCGCTCAAACGTACCACAGATCGCGTGGCTTTTATCGGCGACGGTAAAATTTTAGCCATCGAGCCCATGGAACAATTAATGCAAAATAAACATCCTTTAATTGTCGATTACTTCAGTAAGGTCTAGACTAAGCTTAATACCTTAAAAAAACAGTGCGAAAGGAGCAGGACGCTTGGAAGCGAAAACCAATTACACACTGGTTGGATTTACTGTCTTAATGCTTGGCGCAGGATTACTCTCTGCGAGCCTTTGGCTGTCTGTTGGTTTCGATAACAAAACCTATAAAACCTATTTAACGTTCTTAAACGAATCTGTTTCGGGTTTAGCTGAAGACGCTCCGATAAAATACAATGGCGTTCGCGTCGGATTAATTAAATCCATTCAACTCAATCATGAAAACCCAGAACAAGTCATATTAGTGCTTAAAATTGAAGAAGACGTGCCGATTACAGAAAGTACCGAAACAAGTCTTGTCTTTCAAGGCATCACAGGAACCACTTATTTAGGGCTCACAGCAACAACGCCTTCACTTGTACCCCTTAAAAAAACAAAGAATGCGCCATACCCTATTATTCCATCAAAACCTTCTTTCTTTGCGCAGCTTGAAAGCAATGTTAATACACTAACAACCGACTTAAAACGCTTTTTCAACAAAGAAAATTCCGATAATATCGAAAAAATTCTTCAAAACTTTGAGGCATTATCTACCGTATTTACAGAAAACAACCAAAATATTAATAAAACACTCGAAGAGCTCCCTAAACTCGCTAAGAACTTAAGAATCAGTGCGAAGAAATTTGATATCATGGCAGACGATGTCTCGACAGCCGGCAAACAATTTACAGACACCATGAAAGTCGGTAAAAATAGTATTCATCAAATTTCACAACAAACGCTACCACCTATTACTTTACTGATGCGTCGTTTAAACGACATTGCAGCAAACCTTGAAAAAGTCACTGCTGAAATGCGCCAAAATCCAGCTGTTATTGTCCGTGGCAGCGCTCCACCCAAACTTGGTCCAGGAGAACGTCCGTGAATCGCTTTATTTATTTAAGCGCTATTAGCTTATTACTCTGTATTAGCAGCTGCACCCCGATTAAACCTACGGTAACCCATCAATACGCCTTAACACTGCCACAAGCTAAAACGCATCGCCATCAAACCTTGCCCTATGCACTATTAATTTCAAAGCCTGAAGCCATGGCAGGTTATCGCACTGAACAAATGCTTTATGTGAAGCAGCGATTTAGCCTCACTCCTTTTGCCAAAAATGCCTGGTCAAACCCACCTGCCGACATGCTTTATCCACTTTTGGTACAACGCTTTCAAGACAGCCATGCATTTCGTGCCATCAGTTCAAGCCCTTATGCTGATAAAACAGATTA
>JASJHH010000179.1:0-5916 GCA_033791145.1 Legionella sp. | reverse complement strand
AACGGCATCTTTAGATAAAATAATTTGTTCTGCTTCATCTCGCGTAAGGGCTGGGTTAATTAAATAAAGCAAAGCAATCACACCCGAAACATGAGGCGCTGAAAAACTCGTACCTTGTTTATTAGAATAACCATTTTCTGTTAGAGAATAAATGCTATGCCGGCCACTCCCTCCAGGCGCTGCAATACTTACGGCTTCTCCCCAATTAGAATAAGAGGCGCGCTCGCCATAATATCCGGTTGCCGCAACAGATATAACGCCCGGGCAATTTGCTGGATAAGTTCGAACTGCCGCTCTATTTTGGTTTCCTGCGGCAGCAATAATAGATAAGCCTTTTTGATGTACTTTTGCTATTATTTTCTGTGCAATATCAGGGCAGCGTGAGGTTGCTCCCAGACTCATATTCATCGCAACAATATTCTTAGGTGCTGCCGGTAAGTCTGAAAAATATTCACCAGCGAGCCAACGCATGGCATTGAGTTGATCTGAGAAATATGAATAAAGACAGGGTGGAAACCCGCATGTTTCAGTATCTGTAAATTTTGTAAAAACATTAATCGGCAAAATCTTGCTATCAGTTGAGTTTGCTATACTTGAAACAATACCTGCAACTCGCGTGCCATGATCAAAGCCCGCGCAATCCATGCAAGAAGGGGATGCGTCTATTCCTGCCTGGTTCGCATCAGTAAAATGCACACCAGGTAAAATATTTGGATTTAATGCATCATGACTCAGAACACCTCCATCAAGCACCGCAACCGTTGAGTTAACCTGATTAGGGGTAATACTTAAGCTCGCATTTTCTGCATCAATACCACCTGGCGGTGATAATAAGTTCCATTTTTTTAAAATATCTGATTCTGATAATGCCTCAATCTCTTCAATAGATGATAAAAAATTAGGCGTGATTGCTTCTATCTCAGGCTCTGCTTTTTTAATCTCGGACATAAGCTTGGATATTATTTTTTCTGAGTAACAACCAGAGTGATTATGAAGCTTAAAATAAAGCAGGTGATGTGTATCAAACAGATGCGCTACATGCGTAAAGTTTGCGCCCCGCGGCTTGTCCGCGGGGTCCATGGATGCCGCGGACAAGCCGCGGTACGTAGGCGGTGTTAATTATTTGCCCAAACAGGATTTATTATTTAGCGCGTTTACATATCCACTGCGTACAACGCAATATATTTTATTTGGAGAATCGCCTTATCCGCGTGCAAGCTCTGCAAATGGCTATGCCTTTTGGGATGCGGCTGTTGGCAGCCTTTGGTCTGATACCGGGTTAAGTAAGTCTGTGAATAAGGCAACCTCACTTAGAAATTTAATGAAAATGTTGTTATATGCAAGAGGAGATTTAAACACTGATTTTTCACAAAGTGCGATTGCAGCGCTTGATACCACACGTTATCATCAAACGTTGGATGCTTTATTTTATCAGTTGCTCAACAAAGGCTTTATGTTGCTAAATGCGAGTTTGGTTTATGAAGCGAATAAAATACCGTATCATGCAAGGCATTGGGCGGTGTTTATGCAAGTGTTATTAGCGCAGCTGCTGGATAAAAAGCCTGATGTTAAATTGCTTTTGTTTGGAAAAGTGGCTGAAAAAATACCAGGACATACGCAGTTTGAGAGTCTGATTGCTGAACATCCTTATAATATCAGCTTTATTACGAATCAAGCTGTGATTGATTTTTTTAAACCAATGGATTTGCTATTAAAATGACGAGTACGATTGATGCCTCCGAAGTGGCACGGTTCGCAACCCATGCGAATACCTGGTGGGATACAAATGGCCCACTGAAAACATTGCATGATATTAATCCTGTACGATTGGACTGGATTCAAAAATTTATTGTATTAGACGACCTAAATATTTTAGATATTGGCTGTGGTGGTGGTGTTTTATCTGAAGGTTTGGCAAAAAAGGGTGCCCATGTTACAGGGCTTGATGTTGAAGCGGGTGCGATTCAAACGGCGAGAGCGCATGCAAAAACACATGATTTAAATATTCATTATGTGTGTGAGCCCGTAGAGCATTTTAAAGCGCCTTTGTTTGATGCGGTGACTTGCCTTGAAATGTTAGAGCATGTTGATCACCCTGAGCTGATTATTGAATCAGCGGCGCGCTTAGTTAAGCCGGGTGGGTATGTTTTTTTGTCAACGATTAATCGCACTGCGCGTGCTTATGCGTCGGTTATTGTTGCAGCTGAGTATGTTTTATCGATTTTGCCACGCCAAACACATACGTTTGAGCGGTTTATTCGTCCAAGTGAACTCTCGGGTGCTGTGCGCCGTGCAGGCCTTGAAGCTTTAGATGTGACGGGGCTTTCGTACAATCCATTTAGTCGGAAGGCAAGCTTGCAGGCGACGCCTGCGGTGAATTATTTGCTGGCTGCTCAGAAGCCTGTGTAGCTTGCTGTGTTTTAGGGGTTAAATATTGTCGTTCGTAGCGCAGTTGGGCGTATTTCGCTTGTTCTGCCGTGACTAAGTCCATTTCGTTTCCGTATAAATCAATACGCGCTTTGTTTTCTTTTTGGGTGCTTAAATAAGCGGGCGAAGTACAATAGTAAGTGAGCGCATTGCGTAGCGATTTTTTACTAAAAGGGGGGGTGTCTAGACGATGATAAAATTCAAAAATATCTTCTATTATGCCGATTTTAAGTGGTTTAACGAGCCTTGTTTTTTTAAAGAAAGCAGCGGGAAAGTGTTCGATGAGCCAGTTGATTATTTTTAGTTTATCTCGTTTTGCGGCGTGATGTTGCAGCGTACTTGTGCTCATATATGTCCCTAACTGAACGAGAGAATCATCCTGATTCTGATGTTTATGAATCCTAAGATCTTATCTTCTATACAAGATCTTAGAATATTAGAATAACATAGATATTTTTTTACAAATAGTGTGAATGTGAAATATATTGTTGGTCTGGGTAGTAAGCAAAAATAACAGATCCATCTTTAATTAAATTAATAAACGTTTTTGATAATGTCTGTGCAACAGCAAGGCAGCCCCAGCTTCGGCCTGCACTGCCAACGCTTTTAATAAATCCAGGTTCAACATAGTTTGCCCCATGAACCACAACGCGTCTTTTGTAAGCATTATCGTTAATGCCTTTTTCAAGGCCTTTAATATTCAAGGAATAACCATGTGCTCCCATATAGGTATCCTGTGTCACATAGGTACCAAGACTGCTTGCTTTACTTTCGTTTTGATTTGAAAAATGTGTAGGGGTTACGCCTCCTGAGTTTTTTCCATGTGCAACGTAGGTATTTAATAATAATTTTTCTTGTTTAACATCAAATACCCACAGGCGTTCTTTAGAAGAAGGTTTTGAGTAATCAACGACGGTTAAGATAGGTTTTTTAGCAAGCCCAGCAACGTTTGCTTTTTGATAAGCAGTTAGTGCAAGTTTTAATGTTTTTATATCTAAATCAGGTGCTTTTTGGCTTAAATGCTGCACTTCTGTGTTAATATCTGCGTTTGAGTTTAAATTTGATATACTAGTAGTATTAGATGCAATGTTTGCACCGAAAAAAATCATTAAAATAAGGCCAATTAAAAAGTTCATTCAATCTCCTAAAGTGGATGCGCATTTTAAGATAAAAGTGATCACTATACGCGCATATGCTTTAAAAGTAAACAATTTGGCCTGGGTCATAGGAGTTATAGATATGTTAGAACCACATCGCATTAAGCAGCCCGAGGGCGTAAGAGCTGATATTAATACAGAATATCGTGCAAAAGAGCATGACGTGATTCTGAAAAGAATCGCATCAGCTGATTTACCCGACAGTGATTTAAAGGCCATTGCAGCACATGCAACAACACTTGTTGAAGCGGTTCGTGAAGCAGCAAAAAAAACCAGCGGTATTGATTCGTTTCTAACAGAATATTCACTTTCAACCGATGAAGGCATTGTGCTTATGTGTCTTGCTGAGGCTTTATTACGTGTGCCTGATAGCAAAACCATTAATTTATTGATTCAAGATAAACTCACACAAGCCGACTGGGATACGCATCGCGCGCGAAGTAATTCATTTTTTGTGAACACAGCCACTTGGGCTTTAATGCTCACAGGTAAAGTATTAAGTCCTGAAAAAGCAGACTCAATGCTTGGAAAAAGCGTTTTAAACTTAATGCATAAAAGCAGTAAAGGCGTCATTCGAAAAGCCGTGGATGCAGCCATGCGGATTATGAGCCGGCAGTTTGTGATGGGGCGCACCATCAAAGAAGCAATCACACGTGCTAAAAAAGAAGAAGCCAAAGGCTATCGTTATTCATACGACATGCTCGGTGAAGCGGCATTAACGCAAGCCGATGCCGACACGTATTTTAACGCGTATCAAGCTGCGATTGAATCCATAGGTAAAGCAGCGCCTCAAGATGGCAATGTGTATACACGTGCAGGGATTTCAATCAAACTCTCAGCACTTCATCCGCGTTATGAAGAAAATCAGCATGAACGTGTATTATCAGAGCTTACGCCTCAATTATTAAAACTTGCACAATCTGCGAAGCAGCACGGTATTCAGTTGACCGTAGATGCCGAAGAGTCTGAACGCCTTGATATATCACTTGATGTGATTGAGCGTGTATTTTGTGATGACTCATTGAAAGATTGGGATGGGTTGGGTTTAGCCGTACAGTCTTATCAAAAACGGGCATTTGAAGTACTTGATTGGGTTGCGGCACTTGCTAAAACAAAAAATCGCCGCATTATGGTGCGTTTAATTAAAGGCGCGTACTGGGACAGCGAAATTAAAAAAACCCAAATGGAAGGCTTATTTGATTATCCTGTATTTACCCGAAAAGTATTTACAGATGTATCGTTTCAGGCCTGCGCTAAAAAATTATTTACACTTACTGATTTTATTTACCCGCAGTTTGCAACACATAATGCGTATTCAGTGGCATTGGTGATGCATTTAGCCAAAGATTATCGTGACTTTGAGTTTCAGTGTTTGCATGGCATGGGTGCTGAGTTATACGACCAAATTGTACCTGCTGATACACATAATATCCCTTGTCGTATTTATGCACCAGTTGGTATACATGAAGATTTACTACCATATTTAGTGCGTAGATTACTCGAAAACGGTGCAAATTCATCGTTTGTGAATCGCCTAGTCGATAATGATGAGCCTGTGAGTCAGTTGGTTGAAGCACCTATTCGAGTCGCCAAAGCATATTTAGATAAAATTAATCAAAATATTCCGCTGCCAAAATTAATTTATGGACCAAAGCGCATGAATTCGGATGGCATTGATTGGAGTAATAGAGCGGTTTGTTCCAATCTGCAAGCAACGTTTGAAGCCATGAAGCCGTTTGCGTGGGAAGCGGGGCCATTGATTGCGGGTAAGCTCACCCCAAACACAGAAAAAAAACCACTTTTCTCTCCTCAGGATAAAAAGCATCAAATTGGTTTTGTAACCAATGCATCAGACAAAGATGTGGAATGCGCTTTAAGTGCTGCAACAGCATGTTTTCCTGACTGGTCTAAAACACCTGTTGCTGAACGTGCGGCGTGTTTAAGGCGGTTTGCTGATTTACTTGAAACACACACCAATACTTTTTTAGCGATTGATTGTCTTGAAGCCGGAAAAACTTGGGCTGATGGTATTGCAGAGGTTCGAGAAGCGGTTGATTTTTGCAGGTATTACGCAAACATGGCAGAAGAGCTCATGGCAGCCCCTAGAGAAATGAAAGGGTACACCGGTGAGTTGAATCAACTTAGCTTACATGCAAGAGGGACTGTCTTATGTATTAGCCCATGGAATTTTCCGCTTGCTATTTTTACAGGGCAAGTGGTTGCAGCGCTTGTAACAGGTAATTGCGTGATTGCAAAACCTGCGGCCCCAACGCCAATGATTGCCTATAAAGCTGTCCAGCTTATGTATGAGGCAGGCTTTCCTAAAGCGGCT
>JASJHH010000178.1:0-10717 GCA_033791145.1 Legionella sp. | reverse complement strand
TGTGAGCGAATCAGGAAAGGCAATACCGGGCAAATAACGCGTGTTTTCTCGTGTTTTTGCCATGTCATGGACGTGATTTCCATCACGTCCCCACAAGTACACCCGCTGTCCACGCATAGCAAGATGCATGGCAACGGCTGTTCCCCATGAACCTGCCCCTAAAACTGCAAATATTGGCTCACTCATGATTGATTGCTCAAGGTTTAGTGTGATGTTTCTTCTTCAGCTTGGTTAGCTGCTTGTTGCTGTTGCATGTAAATCGCATCAAAATTAATGGGTGCGAGTACCAGTTGTGGAAAGCTGCCGCGAACCACTTCGCTTGAGATAGCTTCACGTGCGTAAGGAAATAACAAGCTTGGGCAAAAACTTCCTAAAAGATGATCGAGTTGAGCGTCTTCAGTGCCTGTTATTGTAAAAATACCGGCTTGTTGCACTTCGATTAAAAAAGCGGTGGTTTCTTTGTTTTTAACCGTAGCTGTAACGGTTAAGACGACTTCAAAAGAACCGTTATCATCAAGTACTGTATGGGTGGTATTTAAATCAAGCGTTAAATCAGGC
Organism: Legionella sp.; assembly: GCA_033791145.1. Lineage (GTDB taxonomy): Bacteria > Pseudomonadota > Gammaproteobacteria > Legionellales > Legionellaceae > JAALKW01. The sequence continues at coordinate 10,159 of JASJHH010000178.1, read as the reverse complement.
GTCCATTCTTCTTGAAAAATGTTAGGTGTGTTTGTGGTTTCAAACGACAAGTTTTTAACATAAACGCGTTGAATCACAAATTGTGTTTCGTTATCTTTTGTTTCAGGGGCTTTGTTTGTATTGTCTTGATTATCCATGGTAAATATTTATCCTATTTAGATTTTTAAATTATTTTTTAGCTTTATTCTTCAATGCTTTTTTTGTTTCTTTTTTGGCATTAATTAAAGGCAGGCTTGCTGCTTTCCAGGCTGCAATGCCGCCGGTTAAAACCATCACATCGTTGAAACCTTGTTTACGTAATTTAATAGCAAGTGGGGACGACTGTAAACCACGCGCACAAATTAAAATAAAAAGTTTGTCTTTATATTTTTCAAGTTTCTCAATGCTCGCCTGAGGAATGTTTTTGGCATTCACAATATGGCTCTGACGAAAAGTGTCTGTATCGCGCATATCAATCACAATCGCTTTGTCGTGATTAATAGCATTAATAGCAGCATTAGGTGAGAGATTTTTTGGGCCTTGTTTTTGCATGATGCGTTCGTTCAGCAGCACTAAAGCCAATACGCAAAAAAAAGCGAGCCATAACGTCCAATGATTGCCGATAAAATTAAGCAGTTGTTTTTCCATAGAGCACCTAAATAATATGTGATTATATATATGATTAGCTTGAACCTCGGGATTATCCCGAGATTTAATCAATAAGGCAAGTATCTATGCCTTTTAAGTCGGCATGAAAAAGCGCATAATAGATCTTTTGAGATCAAGACGTAAATTTATGAAAGCAATTATTGAAACGCTTTTAAAGCAAGCCTTAGATAACTTAAAAGCATCAGGTGTGCTGCCTGAAGACACAGCAGTTATCATAAAAGTTGATTTAGCCAAAGATAAAAAGCATGGTGATTTTGCAACGAATCTTGCGCTTATGCTTGCAAAGCCTGCGCGTATGTCGCCTATAGTGCTCGCTGAAAAAATCGTAGCCGCATTGCCGAAACATGATTTATTAAAGCTTGCTGAAATTGCAGCGCCTGGGTTTATTAATTTTTTTATGAATGAAGACTCGCGTGCCTCGTTTGTTTTAGACCGCGTGTTTCGTGAAGGCGATGCTTACGGTCAAAGTACGACTGGAGCAGGGCAACGTGTTTTGCTTGAATACGTATCAGCAAATCCAACTGGGCCTCTACATGTAGGCCATGGTCGTAGTGCGGCGTTTGGTGCGAGCCTTGCAAATTTACTTGAGAAAGCGGGTTATGCTGTGACACGCGAGTATTATGTAAACGACGCTGGCCGGCAAATGGATATTTTAGCCGTAAGTGTATGGCTGCGTTATTTAGCCTGTGCAGGCGAGGCGACTATTTTTCCAGCCAATGCCTATAAAGGCGACTATGTCATTACCATTGCTGAGCTGCTTTATCAGCAGCATATCAATCAATATCTTCATGCCTGGGATTTAATTACAAAAGATTTACCAAAAGATGAACCGGACGGTGGCGATAAAGAAAAATATATCGATGCATTAATTAATCAAGCCAAGCAATTACTGGGTGAGGCAGGATTCTTATTATTTCATCAAAGTGCCTTAGATTTTGTTTTATCTGATATTAAAGAAGATTTGTCTGAATTTGGTGTTGCATATAAAAATTGGTTTTCTGAGCGCAGTTTATTAGATTCAGGCGCAATCAAACAAGGCATTGAAGCACTAAAAAAAGCAGGCTATACGTTTGAATCTGAAGGTGCTATTTGGTTCCGTGCGACCGATTTTGGCGATGAAAAAGATAGAGTTTTGGTTCGAGAAAATGGTCAGCCGACGTATTTTGCATCGGATGTTGCGTATCATTGGGATAAGTATGAACGTGGCTTTGATATCGTCATGGACTTATTTGGCGCGGACCATCACGGTTATATTCCAAGGCTTAAGGCGGCAGTGACGGCACTGGGGCATAACGAAGATGCACTACATGTTTTTATGGTGCAATTTGCAATTTTGTATCGTGCAGGAACACGGGTTCAAATGTCGACTCGTAGTGGTTCGTTTGTGACGCTACGTGAACTGCGTGAAGAAGTAGGCAACGATGCCGCGCGCTTTTTTTATGTGATGCGAAAGCCTGAGCAGCATATGGATTTTGATTTAGATTTAGCAAAATCTGAATCGCGAGATAACCCTGTGTATTATATTCAATACGCGCATGCAAGAATTTGCAGTGTCTTTCGGCAACTTCGGGCACGCAGTATGTCTTTTGATAAACAAACAGGGTTGAAGCATGCAGCATTGCTAACGGATGAGCATGAAGTGGCTTTACTCACGCAGCTGCTACGTTACCCTGATGTGATTGAAGGTGCAGCGAAGGCTTGTGAGCCGCATCAAATTGCTTATTATCTGCGAGAGCTGGCGAATGCGCTTCATGCCTACTATAATGCTATTGCATTATTGTGTGAGCAGGAAGCGCTCCGGTGTTCGCGATTAACCTTGGTGTTTGCAGTACGCGAGGTTTTAAAAAACGGGCTTCAACTGCTTGGTGTTTCTGCCCCAGAGAGTATGTGATGGCGAATTATCCAAATAAAAAAAGTAATACCCGAAGGCCGCCCGGTGCAGTGGCCCGTCGCCCATCAAATAAGCGTTTTTTTATGGGAATTTTTCTCGCATTTTTAGGTGGCTATGCATTGGCATGCTTTTATTCTCCTGTTGCATTAAAAACGTTTTTTGAACCAAAACCCGGGGTATTTCAACCGACGCCAACAACAGCCGCCGCAGTGCTTCCTAAGCCTAAATTTGAATTTTATACGCTATTGACCCAAGAAAAAGGCGTAGCAAAGCCTATACCTGTGGTTGCAGCTGCAGTGATACCCATTCAATTACCAGATAAAACTAAAACGCCTGAGATAGCGAAAGCATCTAAACTATCTGAACCCACGTCACCCACTTCAAAACACACCTATATGGTACAGCTGGCCTCGTTTCAACGGCAAGAAGATGCTGAGCAAATGAAAGCTGCTTTAATCTTGAGAGGGTTTGATGCAAGTATTAAATCTATCACCCAACAAGGTGGCGTTTGGCACCGTGTGGTGATGGGGCCGTTTGTTTCTCGCCAAACAGCAGAAAAAATTCAAGCTAGTATCGCTCAAAGTGAGCATGTTTCTGGCATTATTAGAAGAATGGATGCATAAGTTGTAGAGTGTTTTTAGATGTCGCCCCATATTTATACTTATGATATACCTGGCATAACTTGCACTAGTTGCGCTAAAAAAATAAAAACGCCGCTTTATAAGCTTTCATTCACAGATAATATGATTGATGTTGATGTTCCCAATCAAAAATTAATCTTTCAGTTTGAAGATAAAATAGATAAAAAAGCACTTGATAAGCTCGTTATTCCAATATTAAAAGAAGCAGGCTTTGATATATCTAAGCCGCATGCGCTGTTAGCTGGCTTTAGCCTTTTTTCAGGCGTTGTTGTATTGCTCTTACCGTTGTTCTTAATCACAATGCCATTCAGTGCATTAGCCGCATTAGGCATTTTTAGTACCGCATTAACCGGCTATTTGGGTTGGCCTTTTTATCGTAGTGCATATCATGAGTTCAGGCAGGGCACTTTAGGCATGGACTCGCTTTTAGCGATGAGCACGCTTGTGATTATAGCTGTATCACTGACTGCATTATTTGTTCCTGGTTTACCGATGATGTTTGAAGTCGGGCTCTTGGTGTTTGGCTTTCGTCATGTAGGCATTGCCATCAGAGAAGCTTTTATTGAAAAGCTGCCAAAAGTAAAACGCTTTCAAGACAGTGTTCAAGCCGACGCGATTCAAGTAGGCGATAAATTAAATTTATCTGCCAAGCCTGGCAATAATATTTTACCCGTGAATGGCATATTTTTGTCGGGGAAAGCGAAACTCTGCCTTTCGTGTCAAACAGGAGAAGATGATGTTAGCGTGGATATGGTGCCTGGAAAACCATATGTTGCTGGCACTAAAATTATCTCTGTATTAGACGGGCCTTTAATATTTAAAGCAACAGAAACAGCACAAAATTCGTTTTTAGTCGAGCAAGACAAAGCCGTTTTAAAATCAAATTTAATGCCTACATCAGAAAAAAACAAAAACACCAGCATGGCCTATTGGTTAAATCTTTTTGTGCCTATCGTGTTTGGTGTTGCTTTGCTATCTGGTCTTGTGGGTGGGCTTTATTTTAGCTCTTGGTTGATTGCCATTCAATGTGCCGTGAGTGTGCTTTTGGCCGCGTGCCCATGTACTTTGGGGCTCATTGAGCCCTTGGTGACGCAAGTAGGCATAAAAAAAATAAGCGAAAAAGGCATGTTGGTTCGTGATTCTGAAAGTCTTGAGAAGGCAGCCAAAGTTAATCGCGTGATGCTTGACTTAAACGGCACATTGACCTTAGGCTCACCCCAATTAGTTGATGCGGCAAGTACCAAAGAGCTATTAGCGCTATTGCCTTTGATGGCTTATCTTGAGCAAGACCAGGAGCATCGTCTTGCATGCGCGATTCGAGAAGCAGCAAAAAATATGTCTTCGTATGTGCATCCTGAAGGTGCTAAGCCCGAATTATTAGATAAGCAAATACAGGGCGGCATTCAGATAAAACTCGGTGAAGATACCTATGCGCTAGGCAACCAAGATATGATGAACAGGCTGGGTGTTAAAGATTTAGATCTTAGGTTGGGTGAGTTTGAAACGCGCGTTTATTGTGTTAAAAATGGCGAGTTTCAAGGTCATCTTACCTTTGCAAATAAAGCCAGACCGGGTGCTGTAGACGTAATTAACATGCTTGATAAACAAAATATACCTGTTTATGTTTGTACGGGAACAGATAAAGACACAGCAATGCAGCATATCAAATCTTTAGGAATACAAGATAAAGTAAAGATTTATTCAGGTTGTAACCCTCAAGATAAAAAAGATAAACTGGATGCGCTTCGTGCTGATGGCAAGTGTGTGCTGACGGTTGGTGATGGCATGAATGATGCGCAAATGCTTGCAGGGGCTGATGTAGGTGTATCCGTTGGGCATAAAGTAGGGCATGAGGGAATACAAGGGTGTGCATCCGCTGTATTAGAAACTGAGTCGCTCTTACCGATACTTGATTTACTTAAGATTGCACGAAAAACAACCTCAAATATTAATCAAAATATAGGGTTTAATATTATTTATAGTGCCTTAACTATTTTAGCGCCAACGGTATTATTATTTGGACTCGGCATGGTATTAAATCCTGCTGTCTGGCCTGCCTTAATGGTTGTTCAAACGATTTTAACGCTCGCGAATATTTATCGATTTAAGTGTGAAGCAGAGCCCGGCATTGAAATAAAAAAACCAGTAGCGGGTTTGAATGCTACAGTGCCACCGGTTTCTTTTGAGCCTAAAGCGGGTTTAAGTGCGTGCTGCAAACCCAAACCCACAGCGTCATCAGAGAACGATGAGCCTGAGTTAGGCTTGAATGCAGGTCATGTTATATAATCTTATTTAATGTCATTTGCATTAGAAGGGTCAGCTTGCTCGGTTTCAGCATCGGATGAGCTGCCGCCTGAAAAAAAGCTATACCCTAAACCAATCAGACCACCTACAAGCATGACGCCTCCTACTGCTGCGAGCACAGGACTCATATAAACTGCCGCAATAGCACATAATACGGCACCACCTGCAGCCATAATCGCTGAGAGGCATTTAAGTTTGAAATTAGCATCGATGGTCGGTGTTTTTTTTATTCCTAAAGCGGTGTGTAGCTCTGATTGATACCTCAAAAGCGTTTCTTTATGATCATCACTGGCATTATTCGCTACGATTTCTTCAAAAAACGTTTGCTCTGGATTGTCTGTGCTTTTTATTTCGCAAAGTACTTTGAGTTGTTCCTGAGGTGTTTTAAGGTTTTTTAAGGCTGAAAAATACTTGAGTTCTGATGAATTTTGGTCTAATGACTCATTGTGAGCGATACAGGACAACAAACGCAGGTGAAGTTCAATAAAGGCGTTTTTTTCTTCTTCGTTGTTTTCAGCTAAGCGTAAGCATAAGCAAAGCAAAGCGCCAAAATCAAAGGTCGTTGAATTTATAGAATACGTTTGAAGTAGTTCCCATGCTTTTTCTTGTGTGAGTGGCATATAAAACCTCACTATGTAATGTTATCAGAATATTTAGTTTGTTTGGTTTCTGTATCAGGTGAGCTGCCGCCTGAAAAAAAGCTATAACCTAAACCAACCAGACCACCTACAAGCATGACGCCTCCTACTGCGGCGAGCACAGGACTCATATAAACTGCCGCAATAGCACATAATACGGCACCACCTGCAGCCATGATCGCTGAGAGGCATTGTAGTGTGAAATTAGCAGAGCCTGATTTTGAGCCTGATTCTGAGCCTAATTCTAAGCCTGATTCTAAGCCTGATTCTAAGCCTGGTTCTAACGAATCTGCGTCTGTTTTCGTCTCATCGGCGTTTGGCTCTTTTAACTGTTCTTGTAAATCAGAGTAGTATTTTAAAAGACACGCATGATAATGCTCTCCCATGTATCTGGTTACTATTTTAGTAAAACGCTGAGATGAATCAGGATCGGTGATAAGCTTTCTGAGCTGCATTTCAGGGGTTTTACATGCCCTTAATTTTAAAGACACATCAATGGGTATGGATCTATAAAACGGAACACACTCTGTGTTCTGCGAGGAAATTCTTTCTAACAACTCAATCTGAAGGGATACAAAAGCGAGACCTGTTTTAATCTCTTGATTTTTTGTTTCTCCAGTATTTATTGTATCATCTAAAATTTTTAATCTCTTCTTGAGGCTTAGCAAAGCGCCTTCATTGCCTGGGTTGAAGACTGATTCTTTGAAGGTGTACTTTTTACGTACTTCTCGTGCCATTTTCGCTGTAAACCCCATAAAAAACCCCACCTGTTAACTTTATTAAAGAATGATATCTTATCATGTATTTGGACAAAATAAAAGCATTATGAGTTATTTATTTCTATATAAATATTTTTAGCGTTGTTAATTGCATGGGGTTTACTCACACGAATGGTCAATGCTTGAAGCTTAAAAGTGCTTTGAATCGAAGCAATGATTTGATGTGCCACGGTTTCTATTAAATTAAACGGGTTTGATTCAACGAGCTTTGTTACATGTTGGCAGAGTGCGTCGTAATCTACTGTGTTTTCAAGTGCGTCATCCAGCTTACTAAAATCTCGTGGGATTTTTATATCAATCAGTAAGACTTGATTGATTTTTTTTTCCCAGTCATGCACACCAATACGCGTTTCAACACGCAGGCCTTCAATATATAAATAATCCATCAATCACCCATATTTTTTGTCTCTGATTTGAATTGCTGTAACATAGCGATTCTTTAAGTATAAGTAAATTGTTTGAGGTGTTTTTAAGATGCATGATTTATCGGAATCCTTATTTTTGCGTGCGTTAAAACGTGAGCCGGTTGAACGAACCCCTGTGTGGGTCATGCGACAAGCCGGGCGTTATTTGCCTGAGTATCTTGCGGTTCGTAAAACAGCAGGTGATTTCATGACGCTTTGCAGAACGCCAAAGCTTGCCTGTGAAGTCACGTTACAGCCTTTAAGGCGTTTTGATTTAGATGCCGCGATTTTATTTTCTGATATTTTGACGATTCCAGATGCGATGGGGCTTGGGTTATCGTTTAAAGAGGGCGAAGGCCCACAGTTTGCAAGACCGATTCGGGATACTGCTGCAGTGGATGCCTTACGCGTGCCGAGTGCATCAAATGATTTAGCCTATGTGATGGAAGCAGCAGCTTTAATTCGTGCCGAAATGCCAGCTGATTTGCCGCTGATAGGATTTTCTGGCAGCCCGTGGACGCTCGCTTGTTATATGATAGAAGGCCGCGGCAGTCGAGATTTTAAGCATATTTTAAAATTTTTATATGAGCATCCTGAAGCTATGCATGTTTTGCTTCAAAAGCTCACAGATTCAATTGTTGATTATTTAAGTCAGCAGGTTAAAGCTGGTGTAAATACTTTAATGGTGTTTGATACCTGGGGTGGTATTTTAACGACGCCTAATTTTAAAGCTTTTTCTTGTGATTATTTAGCGCAAATTACGACAAAGCTTAAAGCGCTTTATCCTGATATGCCTATTATATTATTTACCAAAGGGGGTGGGCAGTGGTTGAGCACACTTGCGGATACAGGATGTGATGGCTTAGGCGTTGATTGGACCTGTGATTTAACGCGTGCAAAACGTGAGGTCGGCGCACGAGTTGCCCTGCAAGGTAATTTAGATCCCGCGGTGCTCTTAACAACACCGGATTGTATTCGTCGTGAAGTGGCGCGTGTGTTAGCGAGCTTTGGAGGCGGATCGGGGCATATTTTTAATTTAGGGCATGGTATTACACCTGATGTGCCGCCCGAGCATTTGGCGGTGATGATTAAGGCTGTGCGTGAGTTGAGTCATTAATTTGCCTTTTTTATTACATGCATGTAATATTACATGTATGTAATGGAATGCAGGGTTTTGCCTTAATGTGGGAAGTTGAATACACGGATGAATTTTGTTTTTGGTGGAATAAATTAACAGAAAGTGAGCAGGTTGAGATTGCAGCTGTTGTAAATTTATTAGAGCGACTGGGACCTAAGCTTCAATTCCCTTTTTCATCAAGCATTGAAGGAACGACCTGTCGCAGGTTGCGTGAATTGCGTATTCAATACAGAGGTATGCCATATCGTGTTTTGTATGCATTTGATCCTAGACGTACCGCAATTTTATTATTAGGCGGGAATAAAAAAGGCAACAATAGATGGTATGAAACAAATGTTCCGATGGCTGAAAAGTTATATCAAACGCATATTTTTATATTAGAGGAAGAGGAGGAAATTAATGTCTAAGTCTTTCAGTGTGCTAAAACAAAAAATGAGCGTGTCAGCGCAAAATGAGCTAGAGAAAAAAACAAATCATTTATTAAAAGAATTGCTTTTGTCTGAAATGCGAGAGGATTTAAACATCACGCAAGAAGAAATAGCAGCTAAACTGTGTACGAAACAAGCGAATGTTTCACGTACGGAGAGAAGAAAAGATATTAAGCTATCTACATTAAAGCGTTATATTGAGGCATTAGGTGGTCAGCTAGATATTGTGGCAAAATTTCAATCAAACGAAGTGCATTTAAACATCAAGGAGTTATGAGCGCCCCAAATTTTGTCGCAAGTTCAAGTGCTTGAGAAGGGTTAAGGCGAGGGTCGAGCAAGCTTTTATAATTTTTGTTTAAATCATGCTGCGTGAGTTTGTTACTGCCACCCAAGCACTCAGTCACTAAATGCGGTGTGATTTCAAGGTGAAGGCCACCAAGGTGGCTCTGATGCGCTTGATGTGTGATAAAAGTTTGCTCTAATTCATGCCAAATATTATCAAAATGTCGTGTTTTAACTCCCTCGGGTGTGATTTCTGTGTTGCCATGCATAGGGTCACATGACCAAGTGACTGGGTGTTGATGCTGCCGAATAGCATCAATCAGGGGCGGTAGTATTTTTGTGACGCGCTGAGCACCGAGGCGTGTAATGAGTAGAATGCGGCCTTTTTCTTGGTTTGGATTTAATTTTTGAATAAGTTTAAGCAATGCATTTGGGGTGCTATTGGGTCCGAGCTTAATGCCAATCGGATTATGAATGCCACGCAAAAATTCAATATGTGCACCATCTGGTGCTGAGGTACGAACGCCCACCCAAGCGAGATGCGTTGATAAATTATACCAGTGTTGATGATGATAACGCGTAAGTGCCGACTCAAAAGGCAAATGCAGCGCCTCATGAGAAGCATAAAAAGCCTGGTTTTTTTTTGCGTTATGAATAAAACCAAGCGCATGTTTTGCTGAAGCGTAGCCTTTGAGTAATAAATCAGGATTGGGTTCACGTGCTGCTTTATTAAATGCTGAGGTATTAATTAAATCACCACGATAACTTGGGAGTGTGAGCTCGCCTTGTGTTTCATAGGCAAAAGAACGTGGCTTTGCATACTGGCCTGCGATGCGTCCTATTGGAATAATAGGCTGATTCAGTGCTGGTTGGATTTTAGATATAATTTGTTGTATTAAATTGAGTTGTGCATGAATCACGGCAGGGCGGCAGTCAAGAAACGATTCAGCGCAGTCGCCTGCTTGCAATATAAAAGCACGGCCGATACTTGCTTGTGCGAGTGCTT
>JASJHH010000177.1:0-6003 GCA_033791145.1 Legionella sp. | reverse complement strand
CAAGGGCATATGATTTTTCATCAACCCAAAGTGTCTATGCTTTACAAGCTTCTCCAGCGGCACCTCTTTTCTGCCCCGTGCTTTAGTCCCATAGAACCCTCTACCATAAACATTTAAAGGCATTTCCGTCTGCCAAGCGTTAACCACACCATAAAGCCAGCTACTCAAAAGCAACTGGATTTTCTCTTTGTCCTCACTGCCAAGATGCTTAAATAGACTCCCATTTTCTATTTGCTGCTTATACTGATTATATTCTCCAAGGGTTGTTTCTTGAAACGCTGGGTCATTTAGACGAGCCATAGTAGAGCTTAAATTTTCTTCACCAAGCAGACCCTTTAAATTGTCTACATGCTTCCTCAAATCATCAACCGAAATTTTATCTAAACCATCAATAATTGATTCATAAGCAAAATGCGTTTCAAAGTACCGCCGGGTTGGATCCTGATCAATTGTCTCTGGATCTTTTGAAATGATATAATTAGCAAGAATAGGATCACAGGCTAAATCGTTCAGATCATTAAGCGTCATTCCTTTAAAATAAAGCCTCTTATACTTAATAAGTGCTCGTTCGGAACCCGCTAAGTTACGATGATGATCTAGCAAAATTAACAATGCTTGACCTGGTGAAATACGATATTTTGATGCTGGCATATAAGATTCAGAGTAAATTGCCTTAATTTAACTATAGACCAATCAGGTCACAAATAAATCTTTTTGCTCTAAAAAACTAAGATATGTTACATCTACATGTTGGTGTATCATTTTGTTCCTGAGACGCCTGCAGCTGATGAAGGGGTAAAAACATGTGATTATTAGGCGTCGTCATACGCTCTTCAAAAGGAAAGCTTTTTCCGTCCCAAGGCGTATACGCTGTCATATCATTAAAAAAACATAATTTCGGTGCATTTAAAGTGATAGTCGTTATTTGATGGCCTCTTAAAATAGAGACGATATTGCTCTTTAGTTGGTTTGTTAAGGCTTCCAAACGCTCACTGGCCAAAGCTTTAAATTGATAGCCCAGCGTAATATGAAAATTTTGAGGTATCCCGAAAGAAACCTTATTTTCACTTGCAATCCGTTGAATCACATCTTCAAACTGCTTAGGCAAGCGCACAATAATTTGTAAAGCACCTCTGACGTTTAATGCTTGAACTGAAACAGTCGGTTCAAAATTTTCTTGTGTTAGCGTAGCATCCAAAGATTGAAAAAAAGGTTGATTCTGTCGTACAAAGTCGCCCCATTGATTACTACCTTCAGAGTACTCTGTAAATAAATTAATTGCTGTCATATGGTAGCTTTCAGATGGTAATGGGGAAAAATGCGCCATAACCTCTTCGTTCTTCATCAACATGTTCTGGATATCACGAAATATCGAGGCATCTGAGTCTCGAACCTTAGCAATTACAGTGATACCTGGAAATCGAGTATAGCGACCGTTCTGATTTAATTTTTTCAAAGCCATAATTATTACACCTATATCAACATGCCTCAGCGTAACATATCAAACCAATTCGATCAACAAACAACCAAATTGTTTTTCTTACTCAAAATTCAGTGCCGACCCGATACGTGCTTTTATTAGAGAACTCCTATTTACGCCGTAAAAGCATTGAGTCCAGTAATATGACGCCCAAGTGTTAAAATGTGGACGTTATCCGTACCTTCATAAGTAAACACAGATTCGAGATTTAACATATGTCGAATCACGTGATACTCCAAACTAATGCCATTTGCGCCTAATAAATTACGACACGTTCGTGCAATTTTAAGCGCTTCGCGACACGCATTGCCTTTTAGGAGTGAAATCATCGCAGGATTTTCTTGATGTGCTGTTTTAAGTCGCCCAACATGTAAATTCATACATTTTGCTTTTAAAATTTCGGTGTACATCATAGCTAAATCTTTTTGAATCAGCTGAAACCCTGCCAAAGGCTGGTTAAATTGCTTTCGCTCTAATAAGTAATCACGCGTTAAATCAAAACAAGCTTCAGCCGCCCCCATTGCCCCCCACGCAATCCCATAACGTGCTTGGCTTAAACAACTTAACGCCGCACCGAGCCCGCGCGTTGTGCCGGGTAATAAATTGTCATCTGGCACAAAAACATCTTCAAAAAATAGCTCACCTGTGAGTGATGCACGCAATGACATCTTTAAGTGCATTTCTTTTTGAATAAAGCCTTTCATACCTTTTTCGACTAAAAATCCTCGAATCCCTTCGTCTGTTTTAGCCCAAATAATCGCAACATCTGCAATATTACCGTTTGTAATCCAAATTTTTGAACCGTTTAAACAATATCCGCCTTTTACTTTTTTCGCATGCGTATGCATGCTGGATGGATCTGACCCTGCGTTAGGCTCGGTTAAAGCAAAGCAGCCGATTAATTCAGCTTTGGCCATCTTAGGTAAATAATGCTTTTTTTGTGCTTCTGAACCGTATTTAAAAATAGGATACATGCATAAAGAGCTTTGAACAGACACAAAGCTTCTGAGCCCACTGTCACCCCGCTCAAGCTCCTGACAAACCAAACCATAAGCCACATAAGATGCTTCTGAGCCGCCATATTCAGCCGGCAATGTCATACCTAACAAGCCCATTTCAGCTGTTTTTTTAATAAAACTTTCTGGGAAAACAGCTTCTTCAAATGCCTTTGGCATTTCAGGAATCACATCGTTTGTCACAAAACGCGCAACACTATCTCGAATCATGCGTTCATCGTCTTGTAATTGCTCACCTAAAACCAATAAATCATCCATAATTATTCATCCTGATTTTAAAAATTATTAAAAGTATAAGGCCTTAAAATTGGTAAAGCGAGATGAAATCCTCTAAAATTTTAGATACGAATACAATCAGGAATAAAGCATGAAATGGATAGCAGTGTTATGTATGTTTTTTATGTTAACCAGCTGCTTTCGCAATGGACGAGACGCACTTGAATCACACCAAATCATTACTGAGCCATGCAAACGTTATATACATTGGTCTGAAGAAGAACCGGTTGATGTAACCGCTGAAAAACAAGTGAAACATATCAAATCTTGTCAGCAGTTTTCTTAAGCGATTAATCAATAGCGTCGGATTTTTGGGGATCAGTGGATATAGCATCGTACCCGGGGTCAGGGCTTTCATTTTGCAATGCAAGCCCTGACCTCAGGTATGTTTTCAATGTTTGAACAGGTAAAAGAGAACGTTATTTAGGCAAAGGCTTCTACATCGGCTGCAACTTCTGCACGCATTTCGCGAATTTGATTGCGCTCATCGACAAACACAACGGTGGGTTTAAGTGCACGACAAGCACTTTCTTCTAATTGAATAAACGTCGCAATAATAATTAAATCACCAGGTGAGACCAAATGCGCTGCAGCACCGTTAACACACACGGCGCTTGAATTAGGCTTACCCAGAATGGTATACGTCTCGAAACGTGTGCCGGTTGTGATATTCCAAATGCTCACGGCCTCATGCGGAAAAATATCTGCAGCGTCCAAAAGTTCTGGAGACAGCGTAATGCTGCCTTCATAATTTAAATCTGCATGCGTAATAGTTGCACGATGAATTTTAGATTTTAACATACGACGATATTGCATTATTCTTTCACACTCTCAACAAAATCACAGCCTTCTTTAGGACAAATTAATTGCTTGCCTGAACGTTTGGTTTCTTTCGTTGTTAAATGCGGCCATGCACATTTAGGACATGTTTTATCCACCGGTTCGTTCCATAATGCATAATCGCATTTAGGATATTCCCCGCAAGAATAAAATATTTTACCGCGACGTGATTTACGTTTTAAGAGTTTACCGGTCAGGCATTTTGCACAAGAAACACCTGTATCAGCAGGTTTTTCAAGTGGCTCGATAAACTTACAACTCGGATATCCCGTGCATCCAATAAATCTGCCAAATCGGCTGGTTTTAATTTGTAATGCTTTTTCGCACTGTGGACACTGACGGCCTTCAATAATCTCAGGTTCTGCTGCTTTTTCAGCGCCTTCTACGTCTTTGGTATAATCACAGTCAGGATACCCGCTACAACCGATAAATCGACCGCGTTTTCCTAGTCTGATTGCTAATGCTTTCTCACACTTAGGACATTTTTCGTCTGTTTCTTCGGTGGTAACATCTTTGCGTTGTACTTCTTCATCAATCCGATGCACTTCTTTGATAAACGGCTGCCAAAATTCTTCGAGCACTGGCACCCATTCTTTCTCTCCCCGTGCGACCGCATCTAACGTATCTTCAAGTGCAGAGGTAAATTGATAGTCGACATAACGCGTGAAATATTTGGTTAAGAAAGTCCCAACAATACGTCCAACATCAGTTGGTGTAAATCGCTTTTTTTCTACCGTAACATATTCACGTTGCTGCAAGGTATGAATAATTGACGCGTAAGTCGATGGACGTCCAATATCAAACTCTTCGAGCGCTTTAACCAAACTTGCTTCTGAATAACGCGGTGGCGGCTCAGTAAAATGTTGATCGGCTCGAATATCTAATAATTTGATTTTTTCACCCACTTCAAAAGCAGGCAGTGTTTTATCTTTGCCATCCTCTTTTTTAGCGTCGTCTAAGCCTTCTTCATATACAGATAAAAACCCAGGGAATACAATCACCGAGCCATTAGCACGAAATCGATTGCCTTCGCCACAAGTAAAATCAACAGCAACGGTATCAAGTAGTGCATCAACCATTTGTGAAGCTAACGTTCGTTTCCAAATTAAGCCGTAAAGCTTCGCTTGATCAGGCGTTAAAGCCGATTGTATTGCTTCGGGGGCATTATTTATATTTGTTGGGCGAATCGCCTCATGCGCTTCTTGGGCATTTTTTGATTTGGTTTTATAAACACGAACGTCTTTAGGGCAGTTTTTATCGCCATACCGAGATTGAATATAGGCTCTGATTTCATCCAACGCTTCTCCCGCTAAATGCACAGAGTCTGTACGCATATAAGTTATTAAACCCTCGGTCCCTGAACCGATGTCAATTCCTTCATAAAGTTGCTGCGCGACCGTCATGGTTTTTCGTGCGGTAAAGCCAAGTTTACGGGCTGCTTCTTGCTGCAAAGTCGAGGTAATAAAAGGCGATGCAGGTCGTCTTTTTCTTTGTTTTTTATCTATTTTTTCAACAAGCAAACTGCCGTTTGCTGTTTTTAATAAGACATCACGCATATCATGCGCTTCATCTGTATTTTTAACAGTAAACTGCTCGAGCTTCTCACCTGTGTAATGCGTGAGACGCGCTTCAAAGCCAATATCGTTTTTATCTAAAGCGGCTTGGAGACGCCAATATTCTTGTGTTTTAAATGCCTCTATTTCTTCTTCACGCTCAACGATTAAACGCAAAGCAGGGCTTTGAACCCGTCCTGCGGATAAACCAGGACGTACTTTTTTCCAAAGTAGCGGTGATAAATTAAAGCCCACTAAATAATCAAGTGCACGCCTTGCTTGCTGTGCATTGACCATGTCCATAGACACTTCTCGTGGATTTTCAATGGATTTCTTAACCGCTGTTTTTGTAATTTCGTTAAATACAATACGATGAACAGGTTTGTCTTTAAGTAAGCCAAAATCCTGCATGAGCGCTTGAACGTGCCATGAAATGGCTTCACCTTCGCGGTCGGGGTCAGTTGCCAACAATAAAACATCTGCTTTTTTAAGCGCTTTTGAAATCTTATCAACATGACGTGCATTACGTTCAATAGGCGTATACTTCATCGCAAAAGCATTGTCTGGATCAACAGACCCTTTTTTTGCGGGTAAATCACGTACATGCCCATAAGATGCCAACACTTCATAGCCTGGCCCCAAATACTTCTGAATGGTTTTAGCTTTCGCAGGTGACTCAACAATCACCAAGTTCTTAGTCATGCAGGTTTAACCTTTTTAATAAATAACTTTTAAAACAGCTTTAAATAAACAAATTAATGCAACGGCAACCCATCTTCTTTTTGGTATAACACCAAGTCCAAAAAGGCGAGCTGGTCGGGTGCTAAGCTATCCGCTA
>JASJHH010000176.1:0-52259 GCA_033791145.1 Legionella sp. | reverse complement strand
GACTTTCATCCTACAAGCTCCTTGTAAACTTCGATCAAATGCTCAGCATGTTTATCCCAGGTAAATGCTTTTAATACATGCAACCGACCTTGTTCAGCAATTTTTTGCATGAATTCCTCTTGTTCAAAAACAAGTTTAAGTGCCTCGGTTAATGTTTGCACATCTCGAGGTTTCACCAAAAGCCCCGTTTTTTTATGCTCGATAAAAGCTTCCGGGCCTTCACCTTGAACACCGATTGCTAATAAGCCATAAGCCATCGCCTCAAGATATGCAATTCCAAATGCCTCGCGATAAGAAGGCAAACAAAACACATCTGCATCGCGCAAATATTCATAAACCTTATCATGTGTACAAAGGCCAACAAAAGAAACTTGATTGCCTAAACCCAGTTTAACTACTAATTTTTCTAAATTTTTCTGCTCCAAACCATCACCAACAATTGTATAATGCCAATTGCTAAGCTGACTCAAGTTTAAATTCGCTAATGCTTGAAGCGTAATATCTATGCCTTTTCCTTCATGAAGATTGCTAACACTGATAATTTTTATCGTCTTTGACCAAGGTTTTTTATAAAAATCCTGCATATCTGACGCAATTTGAAACCCATTAGATACCACACGGAAATGATCGATACTCAACAATCTTGGCTTAAAATAATCAAGCAATGGTGCTCCTACAGCAATCACCCTGTCAGCCCGCTTTAGCATGCTGTCAATCATCTTTCCTGAAAAACCAGACCATACTCGAGGACAAGTCTCAATGCCATGTAATGTAACTACTACTGGAATATTCATTTTTTTTGCAACATGTACAGCCAACATTCCTGACAATTCCGTATGCGCATGAATCAATTGAATATTGTGTTGCTTAATTAATTTAGAAATCACCTGCCGCAATTTTAAAATATAAGACCAATTTGATATAAAGCGCCCATAGTGCCTTGGAATAGATAAATAGCGATACGTTTGAATTCCTTTGTTTTTTAAAATCGTATCACCTTTTCTCGGCTTCCAAGGAATCGTTAAAGCAATTTCAGCCGCTATTCCAAGTGCCTTTTGTGCTTGTATTGAATCAAGAATAAAAACACTACGTGAATCTTTCGGTGATGTAGGAAACCAAGGTGTTAAAAACAGTATTTTCATGATGAGGTTACATGCTCTATATTTAAATTCATATTCATAATCTATCCCGCTGGTGTAGCCCTTCTCCGCTTCAAAAAACTCATATGATATTTTACGGCATGGATTAAACCTAAATAATCCCAACGCCCTTGCACAACACCTATAAAATCATCCATAGAATAAGCTTTCTCAATATTCATTCGAGGTAGGGCATATGCATCTGCTTTGGATGACATCACGCGATGATGCGCTGCTACTGCATACTGATAACCCGTTTTTTTAACACGCTCTCTAACCAAAGATGAATGCTTACCCCATGTATAGGCAAAATGAACACAAGGTTGCTCTAAATTATCTTCAATTGCCTGCTTTGACTGGCTCAATTGTAAGTTTAAATCATGCATCTGACGAGTCATTCGAGTTAAATCCACATGATCAACACCATGTGAACCTATTTCCCAACCATCAGAAACAAACTGTTTAACCTCATTCCAAATCAAAAAATGCTCATCTGGATAATGCCCCAAATCAGGATTTGATTTAAGTCGATGTACCGCATCAGAAGCAACCCAGGCTGTATTTAAATAAACAATGGCCGGAATATTCAACCGCTTAAGTATTGGGGCACACACATCGTATAAACAAGCATATCCATCATCAAAACTAATTGCGACCTGAATTTTATTCGAATTAGAATTAACACGTAATAAGTCAGATAAAGACATCACTTCACAATACTCTGAAAGCCATGCCATCTGCTCAGAAAACAATTGTGTATCCATTGCGTCTGCACCAGACCCGACTGCATGATAAAGCAAAATAATTTTTCTTGGTCGTCTTTTATCAACTAAATAGCATTGACCTAAACCACGCTTCCAACGAAGTGCACCCATTTTTTATTCCCTTTGTAAAAGCACTTATTCAATACCTTGCTGCACCGGCAAAGTACGCCCTGTTTTTTGCATTACTCCGGAACTAATGCCAAAAAACATCCAAAAACAAATACTTTCTGGTGAAGCAGGCGCATCCCACCAAGCCTCTACAAAAGACTGCATGAGCAATCCAAACATCGCACCCAAAACAAGCGCCATCATGACTTTTTCATCGCCTTGCAACATAAAATAACAATGCAGCACTTGTTTAGAAAAAATAAGCAACAATACCAAATAAAACATCAATCCAATCCATCCTGTTTCTTCAAGCACAGCCAACTGAGAATTTCCTTTTTCACGACCATAACTTCTTACTTTTAAACCAACCAAATGAAAATTAGAATCACCTATCGAAACACCATAACCGCCGCCTAAAAAACCACCTTGAAAGGCTTGGGCATAAGAGGCTGCCCAAACATCGCGTCTCGTTTTAAAAACATCCCCGTTGCTCCCCTTATCAATGAATTGATTCACTGGAGAAAATGACAAAGAAAACGCCAACAAAAATAACAGCAACAAGCTCGCAAACAAAACAAAATGCCTTCTTAAACCCAACCCAAGCATAAAAAAGACAAATACAGGCAACGTTATTAAAATAGCACCTCTTGAATAGCTAGAAAGCAAAAAAACCAGTGTCAATACAAAAAAAGCCCCCCAAATGATTCTTGGCTTTGGACGAGACCAATTTTTATAAAGTTGCCATAAAAGCAATGGTATATTTATTGCTTGTAAATAACCAAAATAATTCGAATTCCCCGTTAAACCTTGGTAACTAGAAAAATGGCTCATCTCGTTATATGCATTTTCATTTCCCCTTCCTAAAATAGCCGATAACAAAGAAAAGAAAAACAAGGGAAAGAGCCACGTTATGCTATTTTCCCATCCTTTTCTTAGAACCCATTCATATCCGGCTCCAACAAACGTAATCACACTTACAAACAACAAAGCAACCTTTAATAAAGATAAAAAGAATACCTCCGACCAGGTAATCGTCAAAAAACACCAGAATAAATAAACTAAAAGAGCAATCCGCAAATCCGAACTAACACCTCTCAATAATTTTCCCTTCGAGCATACGTAAAAAAATAATAACAGGAGTAATAACCAATGAACATTAGCTGGTATTAGTGTAGCAACCAATTGATTGTCTTGACCAATAGAAACAAGTATAAACAATGGAAACAAAATCTCAAAAAAACTTCTTTTTTTAATTAACATAATTGAATGCTCAAATTATTGATTGCATTTTAAGGATGATTAACCGGTATAAATTCTGCCGTATTTTGAGGTACATGCACCCTCGCTTCTAACCAATTAGAAAACTCTGGCCCAAGTTCAATATGCTTTTCTGCAAAATCAACCACTGCTTTCAAAAAGCCCAGTTTACTACCGCAATCATAACGACGCCCCTTAAAATGATACGCCAATACTTGCTCTTTTTTAATCAAAGACGCAATTGCATCCGTCAGTTGTATTTCCCCCCCAACGCCACAAGTTTGCTGCGCAATTTCATCAAAAATAGATGGCGTTAGAATATAACGCCCAACAACCGCTAAATTTGAAGGTGCGGTATGGGGCTCTGGTTTTTCTATGATTTGTTTGATATCAGTTAAGCGTTTATCGTATTGTATGCCTTCAACAATACCATACCGCCCTGTGTGTGCTTTTGGTATTTCTTCCACCGCAAGCAAACTAACTTGCTGCTGCTTAAATTGCTCTACCATTTGCGCCAAAACAGGCGGTGCCCCAAGCATTAAATCATCTGCAAGCAAAACAGCAAAAGGCTCATTCCCCACCAACGTTCGTGCACATAAAACAGCGTGACCTAAACCCAAAGCACGCGGTTGCCGCACATAAACACATTCCATATCATCCGGTTTTATAGAACGTACCACTTTAAGCAAATCATATTTAGCAGCGATTTCAAGCTCAGACTCTAACTCAAATACCGTATCGAAATGATCTTCAATCGCCCTTTTTGTTCGCCCTGTCACAAAAATCATTTGACGAATTCCTGCCGCATAAGCTTCTTCTACCGCATATTGAATCAGTGGTTTATCAACAATTGGAAGCATTTCTTTGGGTGACGCTTTTGTAACAGGTAAAAAACGACTGCCCAACCCTGCAATTGGAAATACCGCCTTTCGAATGATTGGCTTCATGCAAAAACATCCTTTTTATTTTGAGCAAACACTTTTTCTAAAATACGTGTCATTCGAGCAGCCGCTTCACCATCACCATAAGGATTTTGTGCCCGGCTCATTTTCTGATAAATATCCATATTCTGTAATAATTCACTGACTGACTGTATAATACTTTCTTGATTAGCCCCTACTAACTTCACCGTTCCCGCAGTCACAGCTTCCGGGCGTTCCGTTATCTCTCGCATCACCAATACAGGTTTACCCAATGACGGCGCTTCTTCTTGTATGCCGCCTGAATCTGTCAAAATAAAATAAGACTTTCTCATTAAATAAACAAAAGAAATATAATCAACAGGATCAATTAAATAAATATTAGATATTGCGCTCAAAAGTGCTTTAACCGGCTGTTGAACCTGCGGGTTTAAATGCACAGGATAAACAATATCAACCTCTGGAAAACGCTTCGCAATCTGTAATAAAGCACGACAAATAGCTTGAAATCCATCGCCAAAACTCTCGCGCCGATGCCCTGTGACTAAAATCACACGACGTTCAGGCGTTAAAAATGGAAATTGCTTTGCATAACTTTGTTCAAATGCGGCATCTGCCTCAAACTGCTGCAACACATCAAAAAGTGCATCAACCACTGTATTGCCAGTAATATAAATTAAATCGGCTGATACGCCTTCTCTCAAAAGATTCTGAGAAGATAACGCTGTCGGAGCAAAATGAAGTGCTGCTAATGCACCTGTTAATTTACGGTTACCTTCTTCTGGCCAAGGTAAAAAAATATCCCCTGTCCTAAGACCCGCTTCCACATGAGCGACTGGAATGCGATGATAATAAGCAGAAAGTGCTGTCGCTAACGTGGTTGTGGTATCGCCATGCACCAATATTACATCCGGTCGATAAACCTTAAAAACACCTGCAAGGCCCTTTAAAATATTATTGGTCAGCTCACTCAAACTCTGATTAGGTGTCATCACATCTAAAGAAAAATCAAGTTTTATTTTAAATATCTCTAAAAAAGGCTCAAGCATTTCCCGATGCTGACCTGTAATACAAACACGATTAGAAAATTGGGGGTGAGCTGCTAATTGCTTCACAACCGGCCCCATTTTTATGGCTTCAGGACGCGTCCCAAACACACACAAAGAGTGAATCATCCTGAAATATCATCTCCAATTTAATACTTAATCTCAAATAAGCTCATCCTCAGAATGAGCATAATAACCATAATTATAGTTGTAGTTGTAGTTGTAGTAATAACTATTTTTTCCATCGGCTTCTCGATGAAAATTAAAAATAGACCCCGTCACCTGCACCCCGTTATTCCTAAGACGCTTTAAGGTTAATTCAATATCTTTGGGTGAATGTTCACCTGCTCCAACCACTAAATAATTGGTTGCAGAAAAAGATGCAATTAACGCTGCATCTGTCACAAGCAATACTGGCGCCGTATCAAATAACACCAAATCATATTGCTCAGAAAACGTCTTAACTAACGCTTTAAATCGCTCACTAGTTAATAATTCTGATGGATCTTTCGGGTAATTTCCTCGCGGCAAAACCGTTAAATTTTCATGCACCGTTGTACGCAAAGCTTTGTCTAAAACACAGCTATCTTCTAAAACATTCGCAAGACCTGGCGAGGAAGACAGAGAAAAAGCTTTATGCAATGTCCCTCGCCTTAAATCACCATCAATCAAGAGCACACGCTTGCCGCCCGTAGCAAGCAAGTATGCCAAATTACTAGACACAAATGTCTTCCCTACATTAGGAGAAACACCCAAAATACTAATCATATTATTTGTTGCACAAATCAGTGTGGTTTGAAGACTTGTCCGTAAACTCCGTAGCACTTCAACCGTTAAATCTTTCGGATTTGTTTTAGCCAACAAAGAAACTTTATCTGTCACCTGTAGCGCCTGACCATCCGTTTCAGCTTGTTTTTTACAATAAGGCAGTGTCACCATATTAGGTAAACTCAACTGACGCTCAGTCCAATGTGGATCTTCCACACGTGGCAACAGTAACTTACGTGCAAAAATAATCATCACCCCAAATAAAAAACCAAAAACCAGACCCGACAAGCCATTCAATTTACTTTTATTTGACAAAGGAGCATCCGGAAGTGCTGCATAAGATAAAACGCGTATACCACTCGTGATACCTGCTTTCAAGACTTCAAGCTCTTGTATTTTATTTAGCAATAATAAATAAAGCGACTGTTTAAGCTCCACTTCACGCATAAGGTTAACCGCAACTAAATCAGACGTTGGCAGCGTTTTCAAAGACACCATCAAATCTGATCGTTGCTTTTTTAAGGCTTTAATTTGATTCGCTAGCATTCCCCAAATAGGATGCGCCTCTTTATACTCCCCATGCATTTGTATTTTTTGCAATTGCAGTTTTGCAAGCTCCTTATCTAATGCCATCACTTCACTTAATAAAAATTTGGTTTGCGTTTTAAGGTCCAGTTTTCCTTTTGTAACACGATGTTTATTTAATTTTTCCTCTGCACTTTGTAAAGCCTGTTTGGTCTCAGGTAATTGCTTGTGTAAAAAAGAAAGCGTTTGAGACGCTTCTTTTGTTTGCTTTTCACCATCCTTCAAACGTGCAGTCTCTACAATTGCATTAAGCACCCGAACAATTTCATATTGATTTCCCCCTTTTAAAAATAATTCTAAAACCCCTGTCCCCTGAAACACACGTGTTTTATTTGCTTTTTCATCCACCTTAAGCCGACTCACTAAACCATTCAAAACCGCTGTTTCCGAACCTTTTCTCAAATTAAAACGTGTTCCTTTAGGGATTTCTGCTTTCTCTGTTTTAAGACGAAATTGTTTATCTGGGGTAGTCAGCACTTTTCCCATACTCCCCGATAAAATCAATCTGCTATCAGCCCCATACAAACTAACTTGTCCAGGCTTATCAACCACGACTTGAAAAGCATGATTAAGTTCGGAGTCAGGCACATCAAATTTTGTAACTGGCAGCACCTGTTTCCTCAACCGAGGAAATAAACGTTCTTTCAACGAACCCGGTTGCTGAGAGGTATGAATTGCAAGCCCCAATGCATCAATCACAGGATCTAAAATAAAACGTGATTGTATCAAGGTAATCTCTGTCTGCGCTGAATTTCCAAGCCCTGAATTAAATAATTGCGGGCCCCCTCCCGCAGAGCCACCAATAGCCGATTTACCCTCGACCTGAATCAGCGCGCTAGACTCATACTCTGGCGGTTGTCTTTTTGCATAAAAAACGCCAAAAAAAAGTCCGATGCATGCGGTTAAGCACAATAACCATCGGTGTTTCCAAAGCTGATGAAGTATTGCTGCTACATCAATTTCATGCGTACTCGTATCTTGCAAAGGAGGCGCATAATTTGGTGGTTGATTTAGCATTTTACTCATATCAGATTCACCTCATCCTTAACTATTTTTATTCGATTGTTTAATAATACTTTGTGTAAACCAAACAGTCTGAACAATTGGTAATAATTGATCAATTATACGATTCATCTGAGGAATTGGTGCAACAGACACATATAACACATCTTTAGGTTGCAAACTAAAATGCTCCGCAAGTAATAATTTATCAGGTGTTTTTGCATTCAGCCAAAAAATTTCAGGCCGGGTATAATCCCCACGAATCACATAAATATGACTTGTATCTGCAGCGTTTGAATCAAACCAACCGGACAAAGCGAGTGCATCAGCAATCGTTAATTGCTGATCATTAATTGGCAAAAAACCTTTCCGAACAGTCTCTCCCAAGACATATATTTTTTGTCCACGAAAATCAGCCACACGCACATTAACTTGCGGATTCGTAATATATTTTTCTAATCGCCTCGCGATTAACGAACGAATTTCATCTAACGTTTTATCTCCTACATGGATATAACCAAGTAAAGGAAAATAGATGCGTCCTTTTGGGTCAACCAAATAACCACTCGTTCCCGCCGCCCCTTGCGTACTCATATCCGTAGACAAACCCCGGCTCTCCAGAGTAAATTCCGGGTGCTTCCAAACATTGACTTGTAATACGTCTGATGGTGCAACACGATAAAAATAAGTATTAACGTTTTGGTCTTGAATCAAAGTGGGTGTAATTGGAATCAAAGTGGGCGTAACCTTAATACGCTCCTGCTTCACATATTTTCGCATTTTATACGTATGTAAATTCTGCATCCCTGGTAGCAATGTCGCTGGCGTACTATTACAACCACACAATAAAAGTGCTGTTCCTGCTACACTAAGCTTTGTAAGCTTATTTAAGTCCACAACTTCCTGTGCCATTCGTCAATCCCTTGTTCAATCAATACTAAAGCTTCTTCAAAAGCCGCTTTGGGTCGGTTAACCGGATCAGGAATATCATAATTACCCCATTTTCCGATACGATGTACACGTCCACGCACACCCGTATATTGCTGTTCTAGCTGTTGTTGCTGCTTTGTATCCATTGTTAAAATTAAGTCTGAGGAAAAAATAATACTAGGGGAAACTTGCCGCGCACGATGTGCTGAAATATCAATGCCCCTCGTTTGCATCAATTTTCTTGAATGAGAAGCCGCTGTATGCCCAACCATGGCGCCTACGCCTGCTGAACGCACTGAAACTTCTGGATATGTTTCCTGAACGAGCATTGCCAGAAGTGCCTCTGCCATCGGACTCCTGCAAATGTTGCCAATACAGATAACTAAAACATTTTTAATCACTGATATTCACCGAACAACCCTGTTCTTAAAATTAAATTTGAATAAAACTTAAAGCTCGTCAACTGTATCGAATCAACTAAAAAATGACAAGCATTAATTTCTAATGCTCATACATTTTAATGTCTCTGTCTATGGATAAATTAAACCAAACCATAAAGCACGAAATATTCGTTTATTTGCAACCCATCGATTACCAAATCGAGGTTGATCCTTTCGAGGCGGCGTCCTAATCGCTAACTGCTCAATTTTCTTATTGTTTTTTGCTGCATAAATCGCGAGTTCCGTTCCAATTGAACCGTATGAATCAAAATGACCGCGCGACTGATAAAGCGCCATACGATACGCTTTCATGCCACACAATGGATCACGGATATTCCATTTAAAAAATGCAACCCAAGCAAAAACATGCTCAGCCAAACGCTGTCGAGAATCCCGGATACCAATTACAATATCAGCACCTTGCTCTAACTTCTCAACGAACTGTCTAACAACTTCCGGATCGTGCTGACCATCCGCGTCCATTGTAATTACATATTGATATCCTAGTTTTTCAGCATAAGAAAAACCGGTATCAAGCGCCCTATCATATCCATAGCAACTATCGTGTTTGATGACCTCAGCACCCGCATCGCGAGCTAATGTCGCAGTTTCATCGCTTGAGCCATCATCAACAACAATCGGACAACCAAACTGGCTCGCTTTAACAACAATATTTACAATTGTCGTGGCTTCATTCAATGCAGGAATTACTATACCTGTTCTAGATCTGCCCATCGAAGATGTTCTCCTGCTTTGACAGAACGATTCAGTTTTTTCCCTATAATTTTACTCATATCATAAGGCAAGATAGCGCCTTCTGGACAGGGACGAAGGACCGTAAGATGCTCACGACCAATAACCAGCCCCTCTGCGAAATCATCTCTTAAACGAACAGCTCGCCGTTGTAAAACAACTGTTTCTTTCTCATTTTCTTCTACTTTTTTCACAGAATAGCCCAAGCTATTTTCAAGCTCACGCGTGCAATCCACCATTGTTTTCCATGTTTTAGGATCCATTGAAAAAGCATGATCCGGGCCTATTCTCGTTATATCATCCGTAAAATGCTTTTCTATAATACGAGCGCCAAGCGCAACAGCACCTAAAACAGTTGCATGCCCCGGGGTATGATCGCTTAATCCGAGAATCATTTCCGGATACATTGCTTGATAGGTCTTTAAAACATTTAATTGAATATGTCTAAAGTTTTCAAGACTCGCCGTATAGTTTGTATTGCACTGAAGTAAGGCTAATTTCGAATTATATTTTAATCCTGTTTCAACTGCTCTTTGTACATCTTCAAGTGTCGATGCACCTGTGGCTAACATATAGGGCTTATTTTTTTTCGCAATATGCTCAATGATTTCTAACCAAGTAATATCACCCGAGCCGATTTTATATGCAGGAACATAAGGATCAACACTATCAACAAGCGAAAGTGCATACGGGCTAGTAAAAAACGTAATGCCTACTTCATCGCATGTTTCTTTCAAATGTGGTGTCCAATCAAGATTTAGAGAAGCATCTTGGTATACTTCATAAACTGATTTTTTCCATTTCCCTTGATGTGATTTTTGCCCATCAAGTGCACTAAACCCCACATCACTTACAATCGTATCTGCTTTAAAGTGTTGAAACTTCGCAGCATCCGCACCCGCTTCTTTCGCCAAATAAATAAGATCTTTCGCACGCTGAAGTTCACCATCATGATTCGCAGCAATATCTGCAATAAAATAAGTGGGTTCGTCAAGACCAATCTTTCGTCCTTGAATTTCAAAATGATTATCCGATTTACTCATACTGATAAAACCTCCATCCCTTTAATTTCCTCTTGCAATGTCGGTAAAGAAACATTAAACGCTTTTTCAAAACAAGAAGAGTCCATACACATATCTTTAGGACGATATGCAGAAAAATTAATTGTATCAGAAAGATCGCGCGCCATAAACGCTGTATTTAGGTTTAATGCACTCGCGAGATTAAATGCAAAATCTGCTTTACTCATCCCTTCTTTTGAACCTAAATTATAAATACCTGCTTTCGGATTCACAATCACATGTTCTAATAGCTTCACCAATCGCGACAAAGATAATGGACTAAACTGCACATCATCAAACACTTTAATTGGTTCTGCGTTTAATAAAGATTTTATTAACCAATCACTCAAACTCGTTCTAGACTCGCACTGACTTGGCCCAAAAAAATTGGTTCTCAATATCGTTGACGAAACAGTCGCTGCTGCCAGTTCTCCTGCATATTTTGAGAATCCATAATAATTACTTAATATAATCTCATCTTCTTTTTGATTCCCTTTCCCATCGTAAATCATATCCGTTGAAATCTGAATCAAATGACAAGCTGTGTTATTTTCTCGAATCCACTTTGCCAAGTGTTCGACAATACGTACATTCAAAAGATACGCTTTTTGTGGGTTACGTTCACACTCATCTACATTGGTGCAGGCTGCAAGATTAACAATAACATCTGGTAAAACAGCATCTAAAGCAAGCTTGGTCGCTTCCCAATTCGTTAAATCTGCAACCACATCACCTTGAGATTTTTGAGAAAGCCGAATCACTTCATGGCCACATGATTTCAAATATGGCGTCAATGAACTACCTAATAAACCTAAAGCACCTGTCACTAAAATCTTAACCATTAATATTCCTTATTAATTATTAATTCCGTTACTATTTAGATACAAAGTAATAATATTTTATTGCCTTAGGACGACACCCCATACAGGCTACGATACATGCTTTGGCTTCACGCTCTTGCTTTATCACGCCTCGTGCCACCCAAATATCAAGCATTGGCTGTAAAGCACCTACATCAATTCGAAAAATACGTGCGATTTGTTCGGTGCTTGCACATTTTTCTTTGGCAATATAATCACGAAGCGCTAACAGCACGAGAGCCTCCTGGTAAAGTACCTGCCCGCATCAAAAACACAAACAAGCTTAATACAAAACTTAATCCTAATACCCACGCAACAGACTGCTCAACATGCTGATTGATAGTCCCTAATTGATAAAATAGTACAGCTACACCATAAGCAAGCGCCGTTGACCAAAGCACAGAAAACCACATTAGCTTCCGACCTGCCTCGGCCCTGATGACCGCAATCGTTGACGCACATGGCACATACAATAATATAAATAATAAATATGCATAAGCGCTCACCGCACCATCAAACATTTGAGACAACCCGCCCATACCGGCATACATATGATTCAGCGACCCAATCACCACCTCTTTTGCAAGCGTGCCTGTAATTAACCCAACCACAGCAGGCCAGTTATCAGGCGAAATACCCATGGGTTGAAAAATAGGCTGCAGCCCTTGTCCGAGTAAAGCCAACAGTGACCCATGCTCGCCAATTTGAACTGCATTCAGCACCCCAAGCAACATACACACCGGCACAATTAATTTGCCTGCACGCCATAAAAAAACACGTAGCTTTCGAGCTGTTCCACGCAATAGCACACGCAAAACCGGCACATGATAAATAGGTAATTCTAATAATAAAGGCGAAATAGGACCTGAAAATATAGTCTTACGTAATAATAAACCTGTCAAAACTGCGATTAAAATGCCAATTAAATACAACGAAAATACAATGTTATAGCCCCCATGCGGGAAAAAAGCGGCCACAAAAACAGTATAAATCGTAAGCCTTGCGCTGCACGACATAAACGGACTCATAAGAATAACAAGCCGCCTGTCTCGTTCAGAGTCCAATGACCGCGTCGCCATCACAGCAGGTACGTTGCAGCCAAATCCCACTATTAAAGGCACAAATGCTTTACCTGGCAAACCTAAAAATCGCATGGCTCTGTCCATGACAAACGCAACACGTGCCATGTATCCCGACTCATCCAGGCACGCTAATAAGAAAAACATCACCCCCATCACAGGAATAAACGAAAGCGTTGTGGCAAGTCCAAGCCCAATACCATTTGTCAGCCATGCTGCCAATCCATCAGGGCATCCTATTTGATGCAACAGCTTTGCACTGCCTGTAACTAGCACACCATCAAATAGCTGCATGAATTGCTCTTGGAAAAAACCGCCTATAGAAATCACCAAGAAAAAAAGCGTATACATCACACTTAAAAAAATCGGAAAAGCAAACCAGCGATTGAGTACAACTTTATCAATTTTTGCCGTAAAACGCTCACGTACTGCCGATTCACGCGTTTCAATTTGCAATACAAAATCATGTATGGCCGTATACCGCGCATCCATCATAGCGAGCTCAGCCTCAGAACCTACTTCCTGAGCCAAAGAGCCTACGCCCCGCGGCTTGTCCGCGGGGTCCAGCAATGCTTTCGGTATTTTAATTTTATTTTTTAATGTTTTAATTAAAGTATCGCATCCAACATCTCGAGAGGCATCAACCACAGAGCAACCTAACGTTTCAGATAATTGCTGCATGTCTATTTTAATGCCCTGTTTCCGGGCTTCATCCATCATCGTGAACACAATTATCATTGGAAGTTTTAATTCCAATAATTCACTGGTCAAATATAAATGCCGCTCAAGTTGCGTGGCATCAATGATATTAATTAAGCAATTATTTTTATCTGCTGTTATTAGTTGCGCTGAGATTTGTTCATCTTTTCGTGCTGTATGAGATACATCCAGCGTGTACATACCCGGTAAATCAACCAGCTCAATATTTTTATCGCCTAACTGAAGCACACCTGTTTTATCAGCAACCGTCACACCAGACCAATTTCCAACCCGCTGATAACTATTGGTCAATATATTAAATAACGTTGTTTTCCCAGCGTTCGGATTACCGACCAATAAAAATCGCATTAAACGCGCTCCCAAACAAGCTCTGACGCCTCGGCTGCACGCAGCATCACATCTGTCCCACGTATATGCAGCTGAATTGGGCAGCCCAGTGGCGCACGACGCACCACGTTGGCAATCACACCACGCATTAATCCAAATGAAAAAAGTTGGCAACAATAGTCTAAATCTGTTTGTCCAAGATCAAGTAATTGCACTTTATCGCCTACGACTAGGTCGGTTGTTTTTAATGGCATGGCATACAACCTTTTATTTTGAATAGCACTAGTTTAACACAAACGCAATCAAGAATCATTCTCAAGTTTGTTAATAACAATACAAATCAATCACAAATAGTCCGGAGACTGCATTTCTCGCAATCGGCTGAGTGTCCGTTCAAACATTTTAGCCATCGGCCCTTCTAAATAAATCATTTCAAGTGGCACTTCAGCCAATAAAACCAATCGAATGCCCGCATCATACATCACGTCTACAAACCGAATAAAAAGCACGACACCCGCGGGATCATTTGCCCCAATCGCTGGCACATGGCTGACAAACACCGTATCAAACCGTGCTGCGATTTCTAGATAATCCAACTGACTTCTCGGCAAATTACAAATTACATCAAAATCAAACCACACGGCCTTACCTGCTTCGCGAATATATTTAATCTGTCGTTTCTGCACGGTTAATTCACCCGCTTCATGTAACTCTTCGCCTTTAGAAAACAACTTAAATTGCGCGAGCATTTCAGCCTCATGCGCGCTATTCACCGGAAAAAAATAAGCCTCGGGAACAATATCACGGCCCATTCGATAATCACGCTTATCATCCAAACACATCACACCACAATGCTGCTTAAGTAGCGCAATTGCAGGCAAAAATCGCTCCCGATGCAAGCCATCTAAATATAAATCATCCGGCTTTGTATTGGCTGTCACCACCAAAATCATGCCTTCCGCAAATAGTGCTTTTAAAAGCTCCGCCAAAATAGAGGCATCTGCCACATCTTCTACTAAAAATTCATCCAAACATAAAACATGCGCATCTTCTGCAATTTTTTTTGCAATTTGCCGCAATGGATTCGCGCGGCCCTGATGTGCACGTAATGCTTCATCCACATGCTGCATAAAATGATGAAAATGAAAGCGTTCTTTATGTGCCTCAGGCAAATGCGCATAAAATAAATTCATTAAATACGTTTTTCCGGCCCCAACAGGACCATGCAGATAGAGCCCCTGTATTGTTTGAGCACGTACATTCCACCAATGCTTGTCTTGATGTGAAGCGTCCACCGCATCTGTAATTAATTGTAGCTTAGATAAAATATCCCGCTGATTGGGGGAATCAACAATTTCACCTGCTTTAATTGCTGCTTGATAATAACTAATTAGCTTTTTCATGACAGTACATCTTCTAACGCTTCTAATACACGCGTTTTGAATTCCATTAATTTCCCATGAAAAAAATGGGTTGTTTCAGCAAATTCAAGCACTGTAATTGCGCGTTTTTCTGCAAACTCAAAAACTAACTCCGCGGGTATCACCTCATCCGCATCCCCTTGAACTAATATCCATGGCTTAGGCGTGACTTCAAACATCTCAAAATCAAAATGATTAACAGGTGGTGCAATGGTTAATAATAAGCTATTTGATATTTGTGCCGCTGCACGATAAGCCACAAAACTACCGAACGAAAACCCCGCAAACAATAATTTTTTCTCTGGATAAAGCGCTTTGATTTGCGCTGCAATTAAAAGCATGTCATCACTTTCGCCAATCCCTGCGTCATACTCACCTTCAGACGCCCCAACGCCTCGAAAATTAAAACGCAGACTTGGAATACCTCGTTCTCTAAACACACGTGCGAGCGTTGTCACCACTTTATTTTGCATGGTCCCGCCTTTCAAAGAGTGCGGATGACCTAGTAATGCAATATATTCACCTTGCTTTTCTTCAGGAATCGTCAAACACGCTTCAAGCGCTCCCATAGCACCTAAAAGCATCCCATAATGTGCGCCTGGTGTGTCCCAAACCGCTTTCAAATCTAATTGCGCTGCCATAATTTTTCCAAATATATACAAATTATCATCATACAACTATTTGCATTTTAAACCCAAATCATTATGATCACCTCATGCATCGACTCAAACCTTGAGCGGTGACTGACAAAAGGAAACACCATGAACATCCACGATTTTAAGCGTAAAAAACACGCACACGAAAAAATAAGCTTTGTAACCTGTTATGACTACCCCTCTGCCCGAATGGTTTCAGATTCAAGTATTGATGCTGTTTTAGTTGGCGATACTGTTTCTATGCTCGTCCACGGACATCCAACTACCGTTATGGCAACCATGGACATGATGGTCATGCACACAGAATCCGTCGCACGAGGCTTAACCAAGCAATTTATTGTTGGTGACTTACCGTTTATGACATATCGCATATCAACTGCTGATACCATGCAAAACGTCAAACGTCTTATGCAAGCAGGTGCTAACGCCATAAAACTCGAAGGTGCAGATCCTGAAATATGCGATAGTATCAAAAACATCGTAACAGCAGGTGTACCTGTGATGGGGCATATTGGCTTAACCCCCCAATCCGTTCATCAACTCGGCGGCTATAAAGTCCAAGGCCGTGATGACACCGCTGCAGAAGCATTGCTTGAATCCGCTAAAGCGCTCGAAGCCGCTGGTTGCTTTGCTGTTGTCATCGAATGCGTGCCCGAATCACTTGCGCGACATATTACAGAAGCGCTTAACATTCCAACCATTGGGATTGGCGCAGGCGCTGATACAGACGGTCAAATTTTGGTGTGGCATGACTTACTGACCCTACAAACCGAATGTAATCCCCGCTTTGCGAAGCAGTTTATTCAGGGCAAGGCATTACTCACAGACGCACTCAATACGTATGCGGCTGAAGTATCTAATCAAACCTTTCCAGCAAAAGAGCATACCTATGCAGATATTTAACCAAGACATCAGCACATGGCGCGCTGCTCGGGCTAAACTGCCCGAGCACACGCCCCTCGGCTTTGTGCCGACCATGGGAAATTTACATGCGGGACACATGGCTTTAGTCACGCAAAGTCTGCATGAAAATCAAAAAACGGTTGTGAGCTTATTTGTGAATCCAACGCAGTTTAATCAATCAACTGATTTTGAAAAATACCCGCGTACACTTGATGATGATATCAAAATGCTTGAACAAGCAGGTGTTGATTATTGCTTAATTCCTAATCCTTCTGATATTTATTCAGATGATTATCGCTATCAAGTTCAAGAAAACGAGCAAAGTTTAATTTTAGAAGGCGAGCATCGCCCAGGGCATTTTACAGGCGTGCTTACTATACTCATGAAATTATTTAATTTAGTAAAGCCTACGCGCGTTTATATGGGCGAGAAAGACTATCAACAGCTAGCACTTACCCAAGGCATGATTGATGCATTTTTCTTGGATATAGAGCTACGTGCTTGTCCTACTATTCGTGAACCTAGCAATCTTGCTTTAAGTTCAAGAAATAACCGCTTAAGCCCTGCCGGCCGTAAACAAGCAGATGCATTTGCTCAAATATTTCATGCGGCGGCTTCTTGTGAAGAGGCCAAGGCAGCTCTCGAAAAGCTAGATATTTTCATCGAGTATATCGAAGATTATCAAGGCCGGCGTTTAGCGGCTGTGCAAATTGAAGGGGTTCGATTGATTGATAATTACTATTTAAACTCAGCTCTATCCACCCATAAAAAAACTAGAGACAATATTCGGTGAAAGTCGATCACACAAACGGACTCCCAATGTGCTGTAAATAACGCTCGCCAAGTAGCGTCGAGCCAGCGTAACTTAAATGACTATTAGAGCCATTTGTGTGATAAAGAGGTGTCTGGTCAATGGCCGTAACACAGCGATTGTCTTGGCACATCTCATGGTATGGGTCAATTATACGAACGGTAGGATATTTGCTGGCTAGCCTCATTATGATATCTCTCGTTCTTGTCTGAATCTCAATCATTTTAGATTTAGAATGATTACAGCTCACTAAAGTTATTCTATCAAAACCGCATGATATTGGGAGTGAGCCTAACGGGGGAATGTCTAACATTAAAATAGGAATGCTTCCAACAGCTAATACGTCTTCAACCGCCTTATTAAGGCCTTTCTCAAGCACCGAAAAACGATTGGAATAAGACCCTTTGTGTATAAATAAGGAATCAGGATAATAATCCCAATACCCACCCAGAACAACAAAGTTATAGTGATTATTTCTAATCATTTTAGAGATAAATGCATTCCTTTGCATTGGATGATTACCTCTCCAATTTTTAATGTCTCCCAAAATAAATGGCGTGCCACTCTGAGTGACTAGATAGCCTCTTAAATGGCTGTTTTTAAGTATTATATCCAACATACCTGAAAAGGCCATTGCATGTGAGTCACCAACGATTAATACACTAGGGATTTTCTTACTTAAATCACCTACAGAGCAACTTTCTATGGATGAAGGATGTCGTGTTGGTGCATCCATGCATTTTGCTTCAGTATATGGACCATGGTAATCCTTAATCATTGCAGTAATTGTAGGCGAAATTTTATTAAAGCCAAAATTAGGGACGAATTTACAAGATAGAAAAAATATACTTACTAACAAGGATGGAATAATCAAAAATAAGAGGATGGTTGTTTTAAGTCCAAATTTATATTTTTTTCTAAAAGGTTCTTCAACATACTTCCATGATATGCAGGACAAAATAAGTGAGGAAACAAAAACCAAGAACCCCACTTTCTCATTGATTTCTAAACCAATATAATTTACGTATGCAATAATAGGCCAGTGCCACAAATAAAGTGAATATGAAATCAAACCGAGAAAAGTCAATAAATTGAACGTTAACATCTTGTGAATTAGAGTACTCGCTGTTTTTCCAGAATAAATGAGTAGAACCGTGGAAAAACAGACAACAACACTATTTATAAGAATAGAATGAATCTCATTAAAATAGCTTGATAAATAGATGATTAGCAGCAGTCCTGTAGCACACAATAAAAATGAACCTGTCTTCGATGGTGCTTTTAACTTAGCCCAATAAATAGCTAGACCAGCACCAGCAAGCAGCTCAAATGCTCGTGTTACTGGAGAGTAAAACGCAAAACTCTGATGTGTGCGTAAACAATAATATGTAGTAAGTGATATCAGCGCAAAAAGAAAAGTTATAGGGCCAATTGCCCGCGGGAATCGATAAAATAACAAGCAGAGGGTCAGTGGCCAAATTAGGTAAAATTGCTCCTCTACTCCTAACGACCAAGTATGCAATAATGGTAAAACAGTCGCATCAGAATGAAAATAACCGACCGATAGATATTTCAAAAAATATAAATTTGAAATAGACAAACAAGCCGAAAGAGCTGTTTCTGAGAGTTTTTTCAAGTCTTCGGGAGTTAAAAGAAAAAAGCCAACGCAGCAAACAACAATTAAAACAAAAAGAAACGCAGGTAAAATTCGCCGCATTCGTCGCATGTAGAATTTTTTCAACGAAAATGAGCCAGACTCAAGCTCTGAAACAATATGGCAAGTAATTAAATATCCGGAAATTACAAAAAAAACATCGACGCCGATAAAGCCATTGGAAAAAAATCCGCCTTGACCAAAAATATGATAAAAAAGGACCAATAAGACAGCGATGGCACGTAAGCCATCAATATCTTGCCTATATCCCGCTTTCACTCGTGTAGGTTTACTAACAAATGTGGAAATAACGTTTAGCTTGGATTGGCCCAACTCACTACTTTTCATTTATTTTGTTCCCTCATTCGGAATGTAACGAAGATATCCAAAAAACAAGGCGCGCGCAGAATAACCTCACTTCAATAAATGAGAAAGGTGCTTCATTAAAGGCACTTTTTCAATTGAAGATTTATTACCCATCATACCTACTGCTTCAGAACCCACTACATTTCCAATAAATGCAATTAATAGCGACGGCGCATCAAGATAGGCAAATAAACTCGATATCGCGAGTACCGCGTCCCCTGCCCCCACTCTATCAACAACTTGATTCGTAAATGCAGGCACATGCGTTTGCGCTTCACCTTGCTGGCAAGCATAAGCACCGTATTTACCACACGTGACCATCACTTTCTGATAATCATGCTCTTCCATAAGACGAGACATTTGTTCCGTACTGCTCAAATGCTTTTGACGATAATTTAATTGAAGTTCGCGATTCGCAATCGATACAAAATCAGCCGAAGGATATTTGGAAATGCAATTAAAACCCATGTTTCCTGCATTAGATTGTGCATTAATTGCAAGAAATTTAGCTTTATCTGTTAGTAATTGAATTGACTCATCTGTTAATAATCCGTGTCCATAATCAATACAAATCACTAAATCATGCTCATCCGTCAAACGATTAATATGCGCCTGAAATGCTTGCTCTTGCTCAGGTTCTAAAAAATCATCGTTGATTTCATACACTTCAAATAACTTTTGTTTGAGATATTTATCTAAATAACGATGCTTAACTATCGTCGGAGAATCTGTTTTATAAATAGGAACAACATCTATATTATGTTTTAAACCTTTTTTAATCAGCGTGTCATGCTCATTTTTCTCACCTAAATAAGTCAAACACGTCACTTTTTGGCAAAAATCACTTAAATGATTCGCAAGCGCTAAACTCCCTCCAAGATAATTTTCTGTATCGAGTTTTTTTGCAACTAACGTCGGTTCTTTACCAGCCTTTCCAATCACATCGGTAAAATGATACGCATCAATAATCACCTCACCGACCACCAAGACTTTTAAATCTTTTGCTTGCTCTAGATAATCAAATATAGCATCAGCTGTATATTGCTTTTTAAATTCATTTAAAAAATGTTGCATCTCTTCTGAGTAAGGTGAAAAAAAACGGTTAATTAAATTGGATGAACTAAACGTAAGATCCGATGTAAATGCTAAAACCCCACCTACAGATTCTATTGCTTCTCGTTCTACATTAATCTTTCCGGTGATGTCATTTTTTTGATCTGCATATTCATCACCTTTGATATAAAAATCAGGGCGAATTTGCTGAATTGCTTCAACCGCGATTGGAGACGTATTAATCACAACATAATCAACGCAATCTAACGATGCAATGGCTTCTGCACGTAATTGTTCGGTAAAAGCGGGCCGGCCTGAGCCTTTGTTGACATAAATATCTGGCGTTAAACTCACCACCAGAATATCACCAAATTCGCGCGCCGCTTTAAAATGCCTAATATGCCCAATATGCAACAAATCAAACACACCATGACAATGGACTATTTTTGTATTGTCTCGATACTTATCCAAAACTTGATTGAGAGCATCAAACGAAGTAAAAATATTGCTATGCTGCGCTTTTTGTTCAATCGCTAAATCCATATCTGTCATGATCATTCCTTTAAAAAACACTTAAAAATCACTCAAAAACCCGACGTTAATTGAATCAAACTCCCTGCATGTACCATGGTTGTATTGCACGCTATCTCTACTACTGCATCTGCTATTTCATCTGAAGTATTAAATCTGCCAAATGGCCTGCTTTTAAGTGCCTGATGATAATGTTCTGGGTCCGTTACTCTTTTTTTAGCCCAAGCACTATCATCATGCTCAAAAATACCAGGCAAAACAGCACACATCATAATCTGATGTTTCACATAATACCGAGCCGTGCTTTTAACATAGCCATTTAATGCTGCCTTTGCTGCTGCATAGGCAGGGGCTGATTGGCCGGTTAAGCTTGCATCAGAACTCATATGAATAATCCGACCCGATGCTCGCTGTTCCATTTTAGGCAGGAAATGCGTATTAATTTGAGCGGCAACCCCTAAATTAAGTTGTATAGACGCCATTAACACATCTTGCGACACAGGCTGTTTATCACCCGATACTTTGCCACCTAAATTATGCAAAATAATATTGGGTACAATCTTTTTGTTATCTAATGATTGTAATAACTCATTCAGAAAAAAATCATCCGTTAAATCACCTTCAAAATACCGATGATAATCCGGATGCAAAAAACTTTGCTGACATCGGTTAAGTTTTTCTCGAGAACGCCCAGTTAATAACACTTGCATTTTTTTTCTATCAAAAATAGAAGCGAGTGCCAACCCGAGCCCTTGTGTTGCACCCGTAATAAGAACCACTTGTTGAGTTGTATCGTTCAACACACAGCCTCTTCAGGATGACAATCAATTAAAGCCCGAACAATATTTTGTTGTGTTAAATCATTAACTGCTTCATTAATTTCATCAAGCCGATATGATTGACTAATTAAAGCATCCAGCGGTAACTGACCTTTATCATATAATCCTGAAAATTGTTTAATATCTCGTTCTGGCTGAGTCTCTCCGCCCCACGTCCCCCTAATATTTTTACCACAAATCAAATCAAACGGGTCAAGCTGAATTTTATCCCCATGAGGCGGGTGAGATGCAAAAATACACAAGCCCCCTTGCCTGCGTGTTAATGCATACGCTTTTTCAATGGTCTCAGCTTTACCTGCTGATTCAAAACAATAATCCAGACCAACGCCATCTGTTAATTGATAAATTTGCTCTATAAAATCAGGATCACGCGCATTAATCGCATGAGTTGCACCCAGCGTTTTCGCAAGGGCTAATTTATCTGGGTTCACATCTATCACAATCACTTGGCTAAAATCATATAATTTTGCTGCAAGCAGTGCACTGATGCCAATGCCACCTAGGCCTAAAAATCCAATATGCCCTGTCGCTTGTTCTGGCAAATTATTAACAACCATACCAAACCCTGTTGGTAGGGCACATCCGTATAAAACCGATAATTTATCAGGCGTTCCAGCAGGTTTTAATAGCAATCGATTCTCAGAGACCAATGCATATTCACTAAAAGCTGTTATCGCACCCGAATTAATGATTAACCCATCGGTGGTTTGGTATTGGGCGCCACCTGCATCGATTCCTTCGCCTTTGATCCAGCTCAAAACCACCGTGTCCTCTAGATTAACTTTAGAAACACCTTCTCCAATAGCCACAACCTGACCGACACCTTCATGACCTAGCATATGCGGTAAATATTTGTCTTCACCCCGAGCGCCTTTGATTTCCATAAGCTGGCTATGACATAAACCGGCATAACGAATTTTAACCAGTACTTGGCCTTTTTTAGGCGTTGGCATACAAATATTATTGATGATTTGCAAAGGCTCACTGGTTTTCATTAAGACTGCAGCGCTAAACGTTTCTTTTAATTTCATCTAAAAAGGCCCCTTAAACCAATCACCTGGTACATCATGCATATGATTTTGTTGATTCGAAAAAAGCATTGAATCCTCCAAAGCAACACCGAGCATCTCTGAAACAGATTGAATAATTCGATTTGCATCAGGATGATAATCTTTGGTCAAGCCAAAACTGGTTGGCTCTGGATTATCTGGATTAGCAATCCGAATAGGCGCGTGTGTTAAATCTTTAAACGCCGCCATACTGACTGTTGCAATAATTTCACTGGCAACAGAACACGTTGGCATACTGCAATCCAGTGCGATTAATTTGCCTGTTTTTTTAACCGAAGTTAAGATTGTATCCCAATCAATCGGCCTTATTGTTCGGAGATCAATTACCTCACACGAAATACCTAATGCTTCTAATTTTTTTGCAGCTCGAAGGGCTTCAACTGTCATATATGACATACCCACTAAAGTCACATCTCGCCCAGGTCGAACTATTTTTGCAGTACCGAGCGGCGTACAATAATCAAGCTCAGGGACATCACTCACACTATTATGTAACCAACGATGTTCCAAAAAAACAACCGGATTTTCATCAAAAATACTACTCAGTAATAACCCTTTTGCGTCTGCTGCTGTCGCTGGTGCCACAACTTTTAATCCCGGTATATGTGCAAACCAAGATTGTAGATTTTGAGAGTGTGTTGGACCCTGTCCCCATCCGCGGCCCATCACAAGCCGAATCACAATGGGCACATTCATCTGCCCACCAAACATATAATGCCATTTAGCCGCGGAGTTAACTAATTGATCCATGGCCAATAAAAAGAAATCCAATCGCTGATGCATCATCACAGGGCGAAATCCAGCAATTGCGACCCCAACCCCAATACCTGTCATCGCATTTTCTGACGTCGGCATATCAAAAACGCGTTGTTCTCCAAATGCTTCTTGTAGCTGATGGGTTGTTCCAAAAATTCGCTTCGGATCGTCAGCACCTAATCCATAACATAATACTTTTGAATCTTGTGCCATCGCTTGGTGCGTGGCCTCATTAATCGCGTCGGCAAACGTCAGGCTTCGCATAGTTCATGCTCCTCAATTTGAGATAATTTATATTCGCCTTGATGTGCCTCTGTTTGCGATGGAAAGCTTGCTTCTTCTGCTGCATCAAAAGCAAAATTTATCTCTTCAGAAATTTTATCTTCCATCTCTTGAAATACAGCCTCACTAATTGAAAATTGAGTTAATAAGCTTTGCTTGTGCTTTATAATCGAATCTTTTTCAAACCAAGCTTCATACTCTTCTACGCTACGATACCCAATATCATTATCAAAATTAGGGCCACAATGTTCACGCCATCGATACGTCGACAGCTCGATAAAGCACGGCTTACCCTCATCACGAACAATTTGCGCTGCACTATTTAGGGCATTAAACGCCGTTATCACATCATATCCATCTGCATGCATTGATTCAGCACCAATCGCGCGTGCTAACTCATATAATTTACGTGTTTTCGGCTGACGTTTAGCAATTGGGGTATATACCGAATATAAATTATTCTCACAAATAAATAAGACCGGCAGCTTCCGGACCACAGCAAAGTTCAGTGATTCATAAAAAACGCCTTCTTCAGCTGCGCCATCGCCCATAAAAACACAACTAATGCGATTGTCATTTTCTAATTGAATCGCAAGACCTAAACCAACGCCAATCGGAATGGTATTTCCAACAATAGCAGTACTTCCCATAAAACCGACCGATTGATCAACCAAATGCATAGAGCCACCCCGGCCACGAGAGCAACCGGTTACTTTGCCATGCAATTCAGCAATCATGGCATTTAAAGAGCCCCCTTTTGCTAAATAATGCGCATGCGAGCGATGTGTGCTTACCGCATAATCCGATGGTTTTAATACACACCCTGCTGCTGCGGCCACCGCCTCCTGACCAATTGATAAATGCACAGGCGTTCGCATTTTTTGCTTTGAGTAAGCCGCAGCAATTGCTTCTTCTACCATCCGGATTCGCAACATTTGATAATATAAATCAAGTTGCGTTTCTTGATTCACACTCATGGAATAAACCAATGATAATCACCGGTATAACCCACCTCATCAAAAAACTGCTTCCATTCATCCACATGCATGACTGTTTTAGCGGTTAGGTTCCAGGCTTCCATCCGTTCTCGTTCAGCATCATCATGGTAAGCATCAACAGTAATAAAACTATATGTTTTTTTGACGCGTTCAATTTCGAGTAAAGCTTTTGCCAAATCATCACGTTCTAAATTATGCAAGGTTGTGACCGAAATAATCGCATCAAAAGAATTATCCTCAAACGGCAATTGTGTCGCACACGCAACCTGACAATGCGACTTAACAGAATCAATTGCATTTTCAATTGCATATTCAGATACATCGATTCCTTTCACTGTAATGCCTGGAATGAGCTCAGCTAAGTCATGCATCATAAAGCCTTTGGCACAGCCAATATCTAAAAGCGAACTTGATGCATTAAGTGCATAACGCGCTTGAAAATCAGGAACAACCGGTTGCCAATATCTCGCATTATATGAAAAGCCACCATAACCATGATCACGAGACCCATCAAAAAAAGCTTTGCCAAATGCACGTGCAAGGTTTCTGTCTGCCTCAGTTTTTTGCTTTCCACGTGCCATGACATCTCTTTTTGCACGCGGATAATTTGCCATTAAATCAATTTCACACCCTTGCATTTTATTTCTCCTGTATGTACTGCTGTATGCATTGAATCACTCGGTCAACTTCTAAATCTGTTAATTCGGGATAAATCGGTAAACTTAACATATGCGCTGCAAAATATTCGGTCTTTGGAAAATCACCGGCTTGATAACCCAATGATTCAGCCGCAGGCTGTAAATGAAGGGGTATCGGATAATGTACTTTCGTTTGAATACCTAACTCGGCTAAATGCTGCTGTAATGCGTCTCTTTTGTCGGTCACAATCACAAAATTATGATACACCGAATACACGTGTTCGCCTTCGGTAGGCACTTGCACAAAATCATGTAAGCCTTGTTGATAGCGCGTCGCTATTTCTCTATGTCGTTTCGTCCATTTGTCTAAATATTGTAAACCCACTTCAGCTGTCATGGCATGTATTGCGTCTAATCTAGAATTTAACCCCCAATGCATACAGGTATCTCTATCTTGCAAACCATGATTTCTGAGTCTTTTTAAATATTGATAATGGGATTCATCATTCAGAGAAATAAGCCCGCCATCTCCATAAACAAATAAATTTTTCAACGGATGAAGGCTAAAGCATGCTACATCACCTAAATTTCCAACTTTTTTATCATGATATCTCGCACCAATCGCTTGCGCTGCATCTTCAATCACAACAAGCCCATGCTCTTTTGCAAGCGCCCAAATGGGTTTCATTTCAACAGGCTTACCTGTTAAATGCACGGGCATAATGGCTTTGGTTTTAGATGTAATGCATTGGGCTATTTGTTCAACATCAATATTGAAATCATCGCCAACATCACAAAATACGGGTATAGCACCTACTGCAGCGACAGCCCCTGCACTTGCAATAAACGAGTTTGCCGGCACAATGACCTCATCACCAGCACCCACGCCAAACGCTTTTAATCCTAGAATTAAAGCATCCGTACCATTCGCAACAGATAAAACATAACGGCATCCCAAAAAATCAGCCATTTTCTTTTCAAAGCGCTCAACCACATCACCCAGAATATAATTACCAGAGTCTAATATAGCCTCCATGCCTGCCATTATCTCAGGTTTTAAATCACGATATCGTCTAGATAAATCAACAAAAGGAACACGCACACTCATTTAAAAAAATCCTTAATTAAGCTCACAACACGACGACAATCTTCTTCTGTAACGAATTCATGAACAGGTAAAGAAAAAGTTTCTCTTGCAATACGTTCGCACTCAGGAAAATCACCCTTTTGATAACCCAAGTGAGCTGCTGCAGGTTGCAAATGCATCGGCACCGGATAATGGATTTTTGCATCCACGCCATGCTGATTTAAATAACTTTTTAATGCA
Source organism: Legionella sp. (assembly GCA_033791145.1). Lineage (GTDB taxonomy): Bacteria > Pseudomonadota > Gammaproteobacteria > Legionellales > Legionellaceae > JAALKW01. The sequence continues at coordinate 25,195 of JASJHH010000176.1, read as the reverse complement.
TCTCGACGTTCGCAGCAAATTGAATACAAATGATAAACTTGCTTGACCGAAGGCTCACGGGGAGGAATTCGAATTTCTGATATTTGGGCCAATTGACTATCAAAATAATTCGCATTTTTTATACGTGAATCAGTAATATGATCAAGCTTATCTAAAAGATGACTCGCAACCACAGCCTGTATGGTATCTAAGCGGGAATTGTAGGCAAACATCTGACATTCATCACGTCCAACTAACCCATGATTACGCATAAGCCTTAGTTTATCTGCCAATTCATCAGAGTTCGTTGCAATAATGCCTCCATCTCCCCAAACATTTAAGTTCTTTAATGGATGAAAGCTAAAGCAGCCTAAATCTCCGAAAGACCCAGCCGCCTTTCCTTGATAATTTGCTTGTATCGCGTGACATGCATCTTCAACAACAAATAAATTATTTTGTTTTGCTATTGCTAAAATAGACTCCATATCACATGGCTTTCCGGCCCAATGAACAGGGAGAATAGCACGCGTTTTAGATGTGATTTTTTCGGCTATTTTTTCAGGGTTAATATTATAATCTGCACCCACATCAGCAAATACAGGCGTTGCACCAGCGGTTACAATTGCACCAATAGTTGCATAAAAAGTAAAAGGCGTTGTAATCACCTCATCACCTTCTTTAATACCCAGTGCCTTAAGACTTAAAAATAAAGCATCTGTGCCACTGCCTACACCAATAACATGGCGCGTTTGTGTGATACGCTTAAAATCATTTTCAAGCTGATCAACCGCGCGACCCAAGGTAAAATCACCTTGCAGAACAACGGTTTTTAATTTCTCAAAAATAACTTCATAATCTGAAAACTGCTGTTGCAAATAATTATGATTAATATCTAATTGTGCATCTTGCTCGTATTGCTCGGGTAAAAAATTGTCAACCATCCTGGTATTCCTTCTATTCAAGCTTTATGGATATATTCTAAAGGCGAAGCCTTAATCTTTATTAAATCTTGCTTAATCCATGCCATTGTTTTCTCCAATCCCATTTCTAGGCTCATACTTGGTTTCCAATCAAGCTCATCTTCCGCACGTTGAGTATCCATAATATATTGTGCGTCTTTTGATGGCCTATCAGGCGCTATTTCAACAAACCCATCATACTCCACCTGCATCAACTGACAAATATTTTTCACGAGATCTGCAATAGAAATAACGTTTCCCGCAGAAAAATGATAGGTTTCGCCAATACGCCCTTTTTGAATCACAGCCTCCAGCCCCTGCGCCACATCATCCCCATAAATAAAAGCACGTTTTGAAGTGCCTCCACCATGTAATAATAAGCGTTGGCCGGTTAATGCATAAATCATCGTTCGTGGAATAATACGGTACAGTTGTTGATGTGGTCCATAAAAATTCGCAAACCGTGTCAACACAACAGGAAACTGATATTGGCGATAAAAAGCAAGTAGACTTAAATCAGTTGCAGCATGTGATACCGCATAAGGCGTTGAGGGTGCAAAAGGCGCTCCTTCTTTCACACTATGTGCCGTATGCCCATACACCTCAGGGGTTGAGACACGAACGTATTTATCTAAAAAATCACATTGACACAAAAAGTGATGTAATTTAACTTTTGAAACAATGTTTGTTTGATACCATTGCTCTGGCTTATTCCAACTTTCAGCCACCATGCCTTGTCCCGCAAAATCAACAATTACTGTCGGTTTTTCCCGTTGGATACAACTAATGATTTGATCAATATCTTGATTCATATCCAACTGATGAAACGTAAAATTAGATTTTTTAGGATGCTTGCTATACGCAAGCAACGTATCGTCCGGCTTTTTTGATCGACTAATACCGATGACACGATGGTCTAAATTTAGTAAAAAATTAACAAAGCTCGAGCCCGCAAACGAATTACTCCCTAAGACTAAATAACTCACGATGCGAGTCCCATGCCTAATGACTTCATCACTTTCATGTTATAACAATTAGAATCCATTTTTATCTCGCCGCTCTGATAACTCGCTATGATTTCTTGAATCGCATTGCTCACTTTTTTCTGAGGTTTAAAACCTGTGCTCAGTAATTTATCTGAATTTAAACGATAAGACCTAGGGTCGTTTGATGGCGTAATTGTAATTTTAGCGCCTGTACAATCACGTACAGTTTCAGCAATTTCTAAAATAGACAAATTTTCAAAACCTGCGTTAAAAGTACCTTGTATCTCTGGATGCACTAATAAATATAAATATAAATCCGTAATATCATCAATATGAATATTAGGTCTTACTTGTGCGCCACCAAAAACGGTCATCTCTCCATTGGTAAGCGCCTGCATCACCATCATATTAACCGAAACATCCAGTCGCATTCTCGAAGAAATTCCACAGACAGTTGCCGGACGTATCATTTGAATCGAAATCTCATTTGCATAGCTTAATAAAACACGTTCCGTTACCATTTTGGTTTTATTGTATTCCGTCAGTGGTACCAACGGTAAATCTTCTGTCACTTCCGGTGCATCATTCACGCCATATACACTTCCGGAAGAGGCATAAATAAATTGTTTAACACCATATTGAATCGCTGTTGTCACAAGCGCCATGGTCGCCAAGGGCCCAATTTCCCAACTTAATTTAGGATTTAAATCAGCACAGGGGTCATTTGCAACAGACGCTAAATGAATCACCGCGTCTATTCCTTTAAACCAAGCATCTTCAGGCGACCGAATATCCCCTTCAATGACAGTCAGATTATCATGGGCTGCTAAAGTATTAGAAAACCACATGATATCTACAACGGTTACTTGATGATTTTGTGCTAATAACTTAGGCACCAATACACTTCCTTTGTATCCACATCCGCCTGTAACCAAAATGTTCATCCATTTACTCCTATAAATTGAAAACTCGACAAATCACGCCACTTTATTCTTCAGCATATATGCAAATTCTTTTAGCCAGTTTGGCGTCGTTCTAACAAATTGATTACAAAAATCAGCCCTAGCTTTTTGTACATCTTCTCTATCCCACCATTCATATGGATTGTCACTTATTTCACTTAACATCTTTGCTGCTGACTCAGGTGTCGAATGATAAATTTTCACTTTTTCCAGACCTTCAAAAAATGGCATTGCACCTGATCTTATCGTTGTAACCTCAGGGTCCCAAAATAATATTGTAGGGATATTAAAGGCTAAACAACTTAAGAACACTGTTTGGCATATATCTACCACACAAATTTGTGCTTTATATAATTGCTCATATAAAGAAACACCATTAACTGGAAGATCAATTTTTATTTCAGAAAAAATTGTTTGGTAATAAGTTTTCAAACGAGAAGAAGGAACAAGCCTCATCTCTATTTTTTTATACAAAACATCCTCGAGTTCTTTATAAAACCTAAGCTGCAATGCAATATAATCCGGGTAAGACAAAGGTATAGGAGCAAGATAAGGGCGATAACTCGTTGCATAACCACTTGACATCCATAGTATCAAATGATTATTTCGAGACCTAGCACCCCAATTCCATGCTTCATTTTGTAATTCAATCAAAAGGGATGAAAAAGGTATAACATTCTTATCTTCTTCATATTTCCAGCCCCAACTAATAAAATAGTTACCTTTTTTTTCTAAATATTCATATGGATGATAATCTAGACAACCATAGCCACCCCCATGCTGTAAATGTATTATTTTGGCACCTTCTTCTACACTATAAGCACACCAAAATTTCCGAAACGGCGTTGAAAAAGAAATCTTATCGCACAATATGGAGCTAAATCTCTCAGGGTATCTTCGCATAGCCTCATCATGAACATTATGGTAATTTTCTACAAATATCATGGGCAAATTAATTTTAAGCGTATGTAATACTAAATTTGAAAAAGCATCACCATCCAAAATAGATGTAATCGTTTCTCTTTTTGAGTAATCTAACTTCGTTGTATTTATATGAATTTGCCTACCACTTTTTTCAATTACCGGTAAAACTTTCCATTTAGAAAACAAAGCTAATTTCAAAAGTTTTGAACGCGAAAACATAGCAAAAGGCAAGCCAACCGATTTTTTAGAAAAAAAACCAACTATTTTACTCGTTGAATAACAGCGTATCCGGCTCAAAATACTGCCTTTTGAATGATACCGAAGCGTTGTTCTTTTTCCAATTTCTTCTTCCCAACTCAAATAATTTTCTCGCTTTGGCTCGAAAAATGTAAAACTTATGATTTGCGTAAATAATTGTAAATTCCATAGCGCACTATCTGCTTGCCAACTAAAAAATTCAGATGAGTCTAATGGTGTTTTATAACTTTCCTCTGTTAAACCAATTGTATCAATCTGTGGATGAACTAATAACGCTGTTTTAATATGTACATACCTATAATAAATTGCTTGAATGTAAAATAACAAAAATGGACCCACTAAAATCCGCCAATAACGCTCACTATACTGAACTTCATTAATTTTATTTAGCCAGCCTGCAAGCAATGGGAGTGTTTTCTCAAACACCTCTATTGTGTAAGCATTTGCTTCTTTAGAGTTTGCACTTTTTAATTTAGGATCTTTTAATTGCTCGCCCCGAAGATTCTCCCATTCTTTTTTATTCCATAAGGGGCAGCACCACTCTCCGAGATAAATAAGCTGCTTAGATAAGTCCCAAAATGAACTTAGCGAAGTTAAAGCTAAAAACTTTACATTACCTTTAATGTCCTTCATTCCCTAGCTCCGTGTAAAAAGAGATTACTTTTTACTGTCAAATAATTTATTCAAATAGCTTTATCTCTGTTTCCGCTTGCTTAAAATCATCCATACGCCCAATATCAAGCCAGTACTCATGTATTGGAAAAATATTGACGCCATTTCCTTCATCAATATATCGCTGTATAACATCTGGCATATCAATAGGAACACCTGGAGAAATACTTTTAATGAACTCAGGAGATAGCAAGTAGATTCCGGCATTAATAAATGCTTGATACGCGGGCTTTTCTGTCATCTTTATGACTTGATGGCCTTCTACTTCAACCACCCCGTAAGGTAAGCGGTGCTCATATTCGCGCACACAAATCGTAGCACCAACTTGTTGCTCTTGATGAAATGAGAGTAAATTTCTAAAATCTAATTTCGTTAATAAATCGGCATTCATCATCAACATAGGCGCATCTAATGCATCTTGCGGCAATAATCCTAAGGCGCCCCCCGTGCCAAGTGGCTTATCTTCCACAATATATTGAATATTAACCCCCCAACACTCTCCATCTCCAAAATGTGCCTTAATTTTATCTGACAAATAATGTGTGGAAATAAAAAAGCGATGAAATCCATATTCAATACATTGCTCAAGAATCAATTCTAAAATAGGTTTACCTGCGAGCTCTAACAACGGCTTCGGACAATCTTTTGTCAAAGGATGAAGACGCGTACCAAACCCCCCTGCCATTAAAAACACAGGATTGTCCAAACGCCTTTTATTTAATACATCATGAATAGACCTTAAATCGAGTAATCTACCTACATCGTCCACAATGGGCAGTTGAAATAATTTCCGTTTTTCCATCGTGCTGCGTATTTGTTCTTCCGTCCAATTACTTAATGCTTTTTGAGGATTTTTGCACATCACCTGAGATACTGAAGTATCTAAAGTACAACGCTTCAATAGCGCGCGACGCACATCCCCGTCTGTAATCGTTCCGAGCAAATAGTCTTTTTCGTTAACGACTAAAACAATTCTTAAACCGATTTGATTCAAAATTTCCATTGCTTTTTTAAGCGAAGCCTCAGGTCTTACACGTAATGCCTTCCAATTTAGCATGTTGTTTTATTTCCCTATACTAATATAATTAAAATAACCCTCGCACCAACACAATTTTTTTCACCCACTCGAACGCCCCCTGCTAATACCGCACCTGCACCAATAAACGCCCGATTTTCAATATGAACATTACCATAAAACACAGCACCTGTGGCAATATGTACATCATCATGAATCAAGCTTGGAAAGCAATATCATTAATGATTGTAATTTTACCTACTGGATTTTCATCAAAAAAATGCCTCATCTCAAACACAAATCCCACGCCAAAAATCCTGTGCTTTTTTGTCCAACTCAGGTGCACAAACGCTTTTTAATACTTGTAATAATGAAAGCTGTACTTTTGCATGCCCACCTGCGCCTAAAAGAATAACCGAATGCTTACGTGCTTCATTCAAGCATTCAAGCATTCAAGCATTCAAGGCAACTTAATTTATCCATACTTGGTTCTCTCTTAAAAACTGACATCCCAAGTTAGTATAAAATCGACTCGGCTCACTTAATATAACCTCATTATTAGCAACCATAGAAAAAGGGGCCAATGCTTTAAATTGCTTTGATAAGAGTTTGTCACTTTCAGTTGCTTTCCAAGCACCCAGCATTCGTGCTTCCATTTCCTGAACAACACCTAATATTTCATCTTCAGTATTATCTACTAATTGCAATTTATGTTGCTTTAAAACCTCCTGCATATTCCGATCACTTTGCTCAAATAAACGATAGTTTTCTGAAAAACTCACCAACAAACCTGTTTCAAGCGATTTTAGTTTTTTTGTAATCAATAATTCACAAGGCGACCAATATTGTACTGAGCCAGCGAATGGTGCAATGTTCGTCAAGAGCACTGGCCTGCGAAACATTTGAGGAACCGCATCTAACCCTGTACCAGTAGAGATAAAAAAATGACAATGTGCTGACAAATAAACATCTAAGAAATCACTTCTCAGAGAATGATTCGCATAATCAATGATATTCGCGTGAGAAAGATTAAACTGCTTTTGTACCATTTTTCCCATGCGTAACACATAATACCCTTTTTCGGCTAAGTACAACGCTGCCTTTTGATAGGTCTCAATATCACTATCTCGAAAATCATGATAACTCCAATCCGTACCAGGATGCGCTGCATCCAAATATTTAGAGTCTCGAGCTAACAAACATACATAACGCGCACCATGAGGCACACCTAATTGGGCTAATAATTGCTCTCCTTTTTTTGATTCATTAGTTGTAAATGAGAACGTGGGGGTTTTAATTAAAGCAAGCAGGCCCTCAGTATCTTGATACCCTTCCCTCGATTCAAATAAAGTCTTAAATGATGCTTGATATTTCCAACGCAACGTCATAATCAGAAAGCGATCAACCTGTCTCCATACCGGTCCAAAAGACGGGAGAACTCGCATTTTTCGTTTATACATTTTATGCAATTGCTTATTAGCTAATAATGTTGGATCATTATAAAATAAAAAATGCCCCTCTTTTTTTAGTTTCCCTGAGCGTAACAAACAAAAAAATAATTCTGTATTCATGGCATAATGCCCAATACGATCAGACGATAATTTAACTAATCGTATACGGCATATTGGAAATATCAAACCTAATAATAGAGCTATCGGCAAAGAGAAAATAATATAATAGGCTTTATTATCAATCGTCCGCGCTTTTATTTTTCTAAACAAAACACCTCTCCTGAATCGTAGTTTTTCTTACAAACCATACCAACTAAATGCCAAATTTTCTCCGATGATACGCGCCCACCTGTTCGACATGTTGTTAAATCAGAGCGCCCACGTATTTTCCCTGCTTCAAGCTTATGAGCTTGTTATAATGGATTGTCGCGATTTTTCGCATACTCATCTCTTAAATATTATAAATAGATGCTTTATATTTTGATAAATGCTCAGGCTTTGTGAACCAATCAATTGTTTTTTTCAAGCCTGCTTCAATTGAATTTTGAGGCTCAAAGCCTGTCAGCGCCTGAATTTTACCATTATCACACCAAAGTCTTGTAACTTCAGATTTTTCAGGCCTAATTCGTTTTGCATCTGTAACAAATTCAACTTCACGCCCTATTAAATTACGAATCAAATCAAACGTATCTGCAACTGATATCTCAAAATTAGAGCCAATATTGACTGCTTCGCCTACAGCTTGCTCCGCGCGCGCCAGTGCTAATAACCCACGACACGTATCTTCAACATAATTGAAATCTCTTGTCGGCCTGGTGTCACCTATTTTAATTTGTGTCATGCCACTTGCAATTTGTGTGATCATTGTTGGTATTACCGCTCGTGCCGACTGCCTTGGGCCATACGTATTAAAGGGCCTTGCTATCGTAACCGGCAAACCAAATGCATTAAAATAACTCATGGCCATGGCGTCCGCCCCTATTTTTGAAGCACTATAAGGCGATTGAGGTTGCAGTGGATGCTTTTCATCAATAGGCACATATTGTGCCGTGCCGTACACTTCACTAGTCGAAGTATGCAGTACACGTGAAACCTCATTATCAAGCGCTGCCTGGCAAATATTTAATGTGCCTTTGATATTTGTTTCAATATAACTTTCTGGTGCAACATAAGAATATGGAATCGCAATTAAGGCGGCCAAATGATAAATCGTATGTATATCTTTGGTTAGTTTTTTACAAAAATGCGGGTCACGAATATCACCGGTTACAATTTCCACTTCATTTTGACAGCCAATATCTTCTAGCCATCCCCAATGATTAAACGAGTTATACTGGGACAACGCCCGAACCTGGTACCCTTCATGAACCAACAACTCAGTTAGATGTGACCCAATAAAGCCATCGGCGCCTGTAATTAAAATTTTTTCATGCATAACTCATCCAGATATATTAAGTAACACTTGTTGATTGTTTTTTAAATGCTCAGCCAAATAATTAAACGACTTATGCTTAACCAGCTTCACAATAATATCTGCCTCAGCTAAGGCAATATCTAAGTCTTTCTGTGCAGCATTGTGAGCTAAGCTTTCTGGCAAAGCTGCCAAATTTGGCTCCACCACATAAACAGGCCCAGAATGCATTGCTGCAATTTTTTGGGTAATTTCAAGTGCTGGGCTTTCTCTTATATCATCAATATCGGGCTTAAACGTAATACCTAAACAAACAATAGTTAGGTCTTTTTCTGATTTTGTGGGCGCTTGCTGTAAATAAGTGTGAATAGCTGATTTTACTTTTTTAATCACCCAATTTGGTTTATTTAAGTTTACTTCGCGTGCTTTTCTAATCAATTGTGCATGGCCTGGCGTTTTACTCACGATAAACCATGGGTCAACTGCGATACAATGCCCACCCACACCAGGCCCTGGTTGTAAAATATTAACGCGAGGATGACGATTCGCTAATTTTATTAAAGCCGCAACATCAACATCAAGCGTGTCACAAATCATAGACAATTCATTTGCAAATGCAATATTCACATCTCTAAAACTATTTTCTGTAAGCTTACACATTTCAGCTGTTCGCGCATCCGTTACAATGCACTCACCCTCAACAAATAGTTTGTATAAAGCAATCGCTTTTTCTGAACACGCTTTTGTTAAGCCCCCAATGATACGGTCATTTCGTACAAGCTCTTGCAGTACATGCCCTGGTAGCACGCGTTCTGGACAATACGCAATAAAAATATCTGGCTCTTCTTGTGTGTTTTCTAGAAAGCAAAGATCGGGGCGCGCTGCTTTAAGCCATGTGCTAAGCATTTCTGTTGTACCAACCGGTGAGGTGGACTCCAAAATAATCAAATTACCTTTCTGAAGCACCGGTGCAATCGATTGGATTGCTGATTTGATGTAACTTAAATCGGGTTGGTTTGCTGCTTCAAGCGGTGTTGGCACAGCAATGATAAATGCATCTGCAGGCTCTGGTGTTGTTGTTGCGCGCAAAAATCCTTGTGTCACTGCGGCATGTACGACCATATCAAGCTCAGGCTCAATAAAATGAACTAGCCCTTGATTAACGCTATCAACAGCTTTCGTGCTCACATCAACCCCAAGCACTCGACACTTTCTGGATGCTAATAACGCAGCTGTTGGCAAACCAATATAACCTAAACCAACGACAGAAATGCTTGAAAATATGTTTAACATGAATAAATCCCTAAATTCACTCTACAACTCAATCGCTAAATAGCATACCATATCTAAAAAATAATACTTCTTATTTTCTAAAGCATTAATTCCAAAAGGATGAGTATATATGGATATACGTCAAATTAGTGGCTCTGCAAGCGCTTATCTCAACAAACTTACTTCAACTTTAAACAACCTCGATGTCGAGAGTATTGACCAAGCAATTTATGTGATTGCCAGCGCTTGGAAAGCCGGCAAACAAATTATTACCCTTGGAAATGGCGGCAGTGCCATTACAGCGCAGCACTATATTACTGATTGGAATAAAATGATTCCAGAGGCAACAGGTATCCCTTTTCGCGGCAGAACCTTAGTCGATAATATGGGATTAATCACCGCTTATGCTAACGATATTAGCTACGAAGATGTTTTTATTGAGCAGCTTAAAAATATTCTGCAACCAGGAGATTTGGTAATTGCCATTTCAGGTAGTGGTAACTCTAAAAACGTGATTAAAGCCGTAGAGTATGCCAACCAACAAAAAGCACAAACCCTCGCAATGTGTGGTTATGACGGAGGAAAACTAAAACAATGCGCTCAATACCTAGTGCATGCAAATATTCATGATATGCAAATATCTGAAGATGTACACGCAATGTTTTGTCACATTGTTATGCAAACGCTATGCGGTTATCTCGCGCCAATAAAACATATCTATGAGCCAGAACTAGAGGGATTTTTGGAAACTTAATTTAAGCAATTACACCAGGGCAACACTTTGGAGCCGCTCAACTTCATCCAGGTAAACATTCGTGCTATTAATTGTTTTCTCAAGTAATATACGCTGTTGGGGCCAAAAAAGGACCGCTTCTCTCATGGGATAAATCATAGCCCAGACCGCGCTACCCTCTTTTTCAGCACAAAGGCTGATTGGCAAGCACCCAAACTCTAGGCCAGTCGCAAGTCCCGTAGAATTCCAGGCAACAATAAACATTGGCTTCCATGTTTTTAAACTCTGCTCTAAAGATAAGAGATAATTATCCAATGTGCTATTCTCAAACTGTGTTTCTATTTCTAAAAGCTCTTCATCAGTTACACGTATTGTAGGCCGAATGACAATATTTAAATTAAACTGTCTCGCCCACCTTGTAAATTCTTTGGCATTTAAAAGTAAATTGGGGGATAAAAGTAGCACCGTTCTAGTTTTAGGGCTACGAAGATTATTTTCTATTTTTGAACGATGCACGATTGTGTCAGAAAATATTTGGCTTAAATAATTTGCCTCATACACTGTGATTGCCTGAATAGAAGTAAATTTAGGAAAAAGTATGCCTTGCCCCAAGAGTCCGTGCTGTAAGAAACGTGTTGATAACGCTTGTCTTTCTGTTGCCGCAAATGCTGCTCTACTTGGAGCTAAAAATGCAATTTCTTTTATACCTTTTTGTTCTGCCAACTTCCAAATTAATTGATAAATCGTATAAGTTCCAATATTTGAGGCAAAAATCGTTAAAAAAAGATCGTAATTATTACTAATCTCAGGAATTGCCTGTTTGAATTTCTTTCTGAAACCGTAAATATTAGACAAAAGTTTTAGAATTGCTGTTTTTTTCTTTATTTTTCCTAACACTGCAATCCCTTCTTGTGTATCCCAATTAATCCTCAAACAGGGAGCTTGACTCTCCTTTTTATAATCCTGATAAAGACAATCTGCACTCGATGCGCCAAATCCAGCAAATACTCTCTGATAGTTGACCTCAGCTACTTCAATATTTTTTTTTAGCTTATATATTGAGATCCGCCTACAAACTAATAGAATCTCGCGCAAACCGACAAAAAACAAAGCAAAGGCTTCCAACTTAAACATACTCATGATTTTCATTACTTGATGTAGTACTTTTTTTCTAGGGCCCCATTTAGGGGGGCGTTTTAAGGGGATGGCGCGAATCAAAAATTCATCCGCAATCGCCCATAAAGGTACTTGAGTTTGATTCTGTAATTTCTCTGTAAAGAGATTAATCTTCGCCTGAAATTCATTCATTTTTCAATGACTTTTTTTGTTTCAAGATCAATAACATATGACTACACCCCTTCTTTTATAAGGCCGTCACTCACATGATTCACTTCAATCATTCTTTCAATACAATTTGTAATAAAACTCCTAATTAAAGGCTGATAATAACCGGACTTAGTATTTGTCTCAGCTAACATATGTTTCAAACGAAAATCGATAGATATTCTGGTGCTAGATGAGTTGTTACAAGCCCGATGAGCTGTGTGTCCAGAAAAAATAATCCCTTGCCCAAATTTTGGTGTCAACAATGTATCGCATGTTGGTGCTTCTGCAGTGATTAGATCGTCTGTTTTAGAAGCATATGTATAACCTAACTCATTCGCTAATGACCCCTTAGTCACTGTTTTACGAAATGAATTTTCATCTTGAATCGTTCGAACATTATTCCCTGATCTTAGATGCGAACCTGGAATAAGCATTAACCCCGCCCCAGTCTCTAGTGGAAAAATAGGAATCCATACGTTTATTTCCCAAAGGGAATTCCCATAAAATGTATCACGATGCCAGTCAATAAAATCACTTTCTATATTAGGACGTGATACTCTTAGATGTATATCCGACTGCACATCGATATCCGAACCCATCATCTGAGTAAAAGAGTCTAAATTATCTAATAGAAATTTTTTAATTAATTGTTTTTTTAGAATTATATCCTTCGCTTTTTTCATGAACAACAATCGTTGATGCGAATCAATATCAGTTTTATGAATTAATAATGGATTACAGGAAAAAGTATCTGTGATAATTTCTTGTATTTCCAACAAATAACCTGACTGATTAAAATCAGTGATCATATATCCATTTTCGCTAAAACTGTCCATTATAAATCCTTTTACTTAACGCTTAGATGTAGTTTTTTATCTCTACATAAATCGTGTAACACATAAAAAAGAATTAACACTCTTAAATATTTTGAATCCATTGTCAAGGCATGGTCTAAGCACCTATTTAGCCTAATTCATTCGGGTCATCTAGGGGCTGTTGACAATTGACCTACAGCCCCCGTCCCGTCTACGTGCCGCGGCTTGTCCGCGGCATCCAGTGGTTTAAATAAGCTACTTGGCTGGATACCCCGCATGAAGCGCGGTACGTAGGGAGAGAAAAAGCCGAGCGTTACTGGAGGACAAAATCTAGCGAGTAAGCTAAAGTGAGGTGTCTGTTTTTTTGGGCAAGATCACCTCTACATATTTACAAAAATGTCGAACATTCAGTAAATTATATAAAATCCATATCCTGTCTTTTTTTCGCCAGAAATCGAACAAACTCTAAATCTAATCGTGAATCAATATCAACCGAACGTTCTTCTGGCATTGTATAGATTAACGTAGCATCAGTAAGCGCTGTTTGACTTTGCATCAATGTAGAAGGTGTCCAAATATAAATCGACCCATTCATATCATAAGAAGCAGGTGTGTCTTGGCGCCTTAGAATAGGTACATTTAAAGACTTTACTAATTTTGCAAATCCTTTTTCACATTGTTCTAGCATATTAAAATACGGGGAATGTCTGGAAGGAAACGCAGTAATTAAGTTCTTAGCGTTTGGTGTTTTTTCGAACATCTCCCAAGCACCTTGTATATCTTTAATCATTCGTAAGGGGGATGTCGCATCCAAATCAATAATAATATCATAGGCCTTACCCGTTAATCGCTCGGCTTCTTTGAATGCATGTTGAATCGCAGGTAGTTTACCTGCCGTTGCTGTTGCCAATTCCGCTGGACGCTCAATCAGTAAATCAGCACCCCACCGCTCAGCAACATCTCGGATTTTTTTCGAATCACTACTCACCGCAATACAGTCAAAAAGCCCCGAGGCCTTTGCCTGCTGTATGCTATGCGCAATGAGCGGTTTACCACGTAAACTTAAAACATTTTTATTTTTAACGCCTTGAGAACCACCTCGCGCACATATAGTACAAATTCGTCTCATAACTTTATCCCTGTTTTTTGCTAATTAGGCATCTCAATTGCCTCTATTAATCTCATTATATTAAGACCCTGCTGATACGATGTCAATTTTTTACAATCACCAGCAGGACTGGATCATATCCACGCATCAAAGAAAAATCGAATCAACCAATGCATAATTGGGCTTTAATTATTTCGCGGTTTGATATGTATTTCAAAGATCGATTAAAGATTAAGTTGTGAGTGACACAATTGGGTGGACAGTCGCTTTAATAACCTCCGTTCGCCTGCTTAAACAAACTTTTTGAGGTGTTTACTATATGCATTACTCTCTTTACACATCATAAAATCCACTCTTAACTTTATATTGAGTTCTTTCTAAAAATGACATTACTTTATCAACACAATAACCTTCCCCATATAAGCTTTTGTTTTCAAAGGTATTGTTAAGTATGTAATCTAATTTCTCTTTTATTTCATCAGAGGCACAATCAATTACTGATTGATCACTTATTCTTCCTTTTTGCCTCACCCCAATATTTAATGTAGGTGTCCCAAGAAAGGGCGCCTCTACAATCCCACTCGATGAATTACCAATAACAACATCACAAATTTTCATACAGCTCAAATAACGAAGAGATCCCAGGCTTGTTGTTAAATATACATTCTCTTTAGATTCAGCATAGTATGCTAATTTTTCAAAAATTATCTTATATCCAGGATCTGAGTTTGGCATTGTAATAATTTGACATGCATTTGAATAAGAAGACAATATATCAAGCAAGTTATCTAATGCATCCTCATTACTTGCTGTTACGGGATGATAGGTTATTAAAAAGTTTTGTTCTCTAAAAGGAATGTCAGACATCTTCTCTTTAGAGAGTAAGTTCAATCTTCTTATATTTTCTAGACCAATTGCTCCAGTGTTAATTACATTTTCCGGACTTTCTCCCATCTGAATAATTCTTTTCCTATAAACTTCTGTTGAAGCAAAGTGATAAGTAGACATTTTAGTAATAGAATGTCTTATAATATCGTCAAATGCACCTTCTGTGATTTCACCACCATGTATATGTGCAATTGGAATACCTAAAAATACAGCCGCTTGGCTAGCAGGCAACATTTCATATCGATCTCCAAGTATAATTAAAAGATCTGGATTCAATCTCTCTAGAGAATTAAAAAAACCTTTTATACCTAAGCTTAATTGTGAAATCAAAGAGGATTTTGAATCCTCCAATTCTCCGAAACTAACCGTTTCATTTATTTCAAATCCATCTTCTTCAAACTGTTTCCAAGTTTCTCCAAATTTAGAACTTAGATGCATACATGAAACTATAATTTGTAATTTAAATATTTTTGAATGTTGCAATTCTTTCATTAACCAGTATATCAATCCATAATCTGCTCTAGTCCCAGAAACTACACTTATTTTTTTCATAATTTTATTTTACTATCCATCTTAAAGTCGTAGTTAGAAATTTTACCAATAACTTCGTCCCACAGCATTGGAGACAATCCATCACCTGGTCTTTTCACTGAGATATTATCGTTTGTAAATATGTCACCTTTTTTAATTTTCACACTCGCTACTATACTTTTTCTAGCAATAGTAATATTTTTAGCCTCCGAGTGAGTAAGCTCTTTTACTGTTGATCCTAAAGCAACTTCTATATTTCTTATGGAACTGACCATTGATTTTAATTCGAAAGGCTCAAGTGATGATTTGTGATCGGGGCCTTCCATATTTCTATTTATGGTAAAATGTTTCTCTATTACTTTTGCTCCCATGGCAACAGCTGCAATAGGTACCTCAATTCCAAGTGTATGATCTGAATATCCAATAGGTACATTGCATTCACTAGCAATTGTATTCATGGCCCTAAGGTTAACATCACTCATAGGGGTAGGATATTCAGTATTACAATGAAGAACTGTAATATGAGATTTCTCTAAAACTTTTAAAGTTGATTTTATTTCATCAAGATTGCACATACCTGTAGATAAGACAATATTTTTACCAAATGAGAGCACCTTTCTTAAATATGGCATATTAGTAATTTCTCCAGAAGGTATTTTAAAAAAATCCATTCCAAGAGTATTTAAGAAATCTAAGCTATCTAAATCAAATCCTGTTGATAAAAACTTAATATTATTTTTTTTACAGTGACTAATTAGCTTTAAGTGCATTTCTTCTGAAAGTTCTAAATTTTTTACAAGATCGTATTGTGAGTATATACCATCTCTCTTTTGATACTCAGCTAGTGGTGTATCTTTAGAAATACAAAGCTCAGTTTTGAACGTTTGGAATTTCACATAATCCGCCCCCGCATCTGCTGCTGCCTCAACTAGTTTATATGCAGTATTTAAATCCCCATTATGATTAATACCAGCTTCAGCTATAATAATTACTTTTTCTTTATTAATTCTTTGCATGGTACTCCTACCATTATTTTATTATTTTCTACATTTGTTGATAATAATCCATTACCTCCAACAATGTTTCCATTACCAATTTTTAAATACTGTAATATACTAGCACCAGTACCTATTAAATTATTATTACCAATATTTACTCCTCCACTTACTGACACAAGTGGATTTATAACATTGCCATTTCCGATTTTAGTGTCGTGTCCAACTGTACAATTAAGATTAAAAACATTATATGAGCCAACCTCAATATCAACAGTAAACCTCACTCCTTCTGTTATAATATTTCCTTTTCCAAAACTGACAGAATTATGAATTCTAACATTGTCTGCAAAAAGATTAGGAAACTCAAAACCTTTGAATTTGTCAACTATTATATTAATTCTTGCTGGATCGCCTAAGCCTAGAAATAATATTACATCTTTTTTGTTTTTCAAATTAGATAAAAAAGCTTCTTCATCAACAATGGGTAGAGTTTCATCACCAATAATTATATGATTATTTTTAGGCTTATAATCTATAAAACCTGAAAATTTAGATATTTTTGAATATGAATTCGAAAGTAAATAGTATACTTCTTTGGAAAAACCGCCTACTCCGATAATATAAGCACGACTAGACATAAATGCTCCAAAGGGTCTGTTACGTCACCGACCATAAAAGTTATCTATGGTACACAACTCATTGTGTGATTCAAAGAAAAAGTATTGTTCTAACAGGGTTTTCTCATTAAAAATCAGCTGGTAACTTATGTATGGACCCCGCCGTTATTGCAAGATCTCGATTAGTTTTCTGCTGGTACTTTCTTAATTAAAGGCTTTTGTTGAGCCCTATTTATATTCGTCATTTCTTGAAACGTTCCCGTTTGAATGATTTGTCCTTTCTCCATTTTAAACAATACATCACAGTGCTCAATGGTTGTGAGACGATGTGCAATAATAATTAATGTTTTTACCCCATGAAGCATCTTGATTGCATTGATAATTTCATGCTCAGTTTCATTATCAAGCGCGGATGTCGCTTCGTCCATAACAATAATATCTTTGTTATGATAAAAAGCCCTTGCAAGTGCAACACGCTGGCGTTGCCCTCCTGATAAACGAACACCATTTTCACCAAGAATCGTTTCCAATCCCTCCGGCAAGTCTGCCACCACTTGCTTTAACTGCGCCATTTCAAGCGCTGCTTCCATACGCGAATCGTCAATATCCTCAGGCTTAACGCCCAATACAATATTTTGTTTTAACGTGTCATCTAACAAGAAAATCTGCTGTGGTATATAGGCAAAATTACTAAGCCATGCTTTAGCATCCGTCAGCGGCTGGCCATCTATAAGAATTTGCCCCGCTTCTGCCTGTAAAAAACCAAGTAAAAGATCAACCAAGGTACTTTTTCCTGCACCAGAAGAGCCGATTATGCCAACAGATTGTCCTTTTTCAAAGGAAAATGTTACGTTATTTAAAGCGGCTTGTTTTGCTTCGGGATAAGAATAAATAATATTTTGTAATGATGCCGTTTGAAAAGGTAATTTTCCAACCTTGTTAGCAGGAATAGTTGTTTGATTTAACACATTGAGCAACGTGAATTCTTGATGTAATTGTATCAGTATTTTATTACTGAAAACTAACCCGTTAATACCGCTTGTAAGCAGTGTGATCATGGGAATCAACCGTGCACCAGACACCACAAATACCCCTGTAAATGCAATCACTTCTGCGGCACTCATGCCCATTGCAATCGATCCCATACAAAGAAGCATAATAAAAATAGCCAATAATGCCTCAATGACACTGCGTGGTAATAGTTGGTATAACATATGCGTTTTTAAAGCCTTCGTATATACGTTGTTGGCTGTTTGCGTACTTTTAAGAAAAAAAGCTTCCTGCCCCAAAATTCTTATTTCTTTTAGGCCTTTTAAGGCATGAAGAAAATTTTTATTAATCAGCCCTCGTGTTACAGCAACCACTCGCCCCAACTCACTGACCTTTCCTTTCATTAAAACGTTATTTACTAAGAATATAAGTGCAAAAAGGCCCATTAATATCAATGTCGTAATTGGATGTGTCCAAAACAAAAATATGACAATAGAAACAACCATAACAAGACTTGAAATGATTGTTAAAAAACTCATCAGAACCCCGGCAGCATAGCCGTCAATTTTTTGAATATAATCAATAAGGTACGCAGAGTTTCTTTTAATATGATAGGTATAGGGAGCATATTGGAAAGCTTGTAATAAGCGCGCTTTTAATGTTAATGCATGGCCATAGCTAAAAGATGTCATCTTTCCTTGTATGAAACAAGAAAAAATTGCTTTAAATGCAAATATAAAAATAATGAGGGCACCTAGATAAAAAATAGGTTGATTAGAACCTTCTGAAAAATGAAACAACTCGTAAAAGGGGAGATCGGAAAGGTATGAAACTAAAATAGCTGGATTTGCAATAACCGACAGAAAAACACCAATTAAGCCAATGCCCACAACATCCAATAATGAAGAGAAAAGAGAAAGTAGAAGTAACCCCACAAACTGTTTTCTCGCCCCTTTTACATTTAAAAAGAAAAAAAACCGCTTAAAAAAAACCAACATTTAATATCCTTACAAAAGATCGTTTGCCATACTATTCGGCAATGTAACTCACCTAACCCATCAAGAAAATCGTTAAAATCAGCTGGATATATTCAAAATAATATCGGATTTTATGATTACACTTCCCTCTAACCTTTTTTCTTACATATGAGTCTAACATTGTTCCATTTATCTTTGGTCGTATCATTACTAAAATCAATATGAATCGGATGATTCATACCGTTCATTAACCAGCGATAATATCTTTTCATTCTAGAAAATAGTGACGCATTCAATCCCTCAACAAGCGTGTCTTTACTGTCTCCAACTCGACACAATCCTGCCGTTCCGATATAAAGTATTTCTAATTCTTCATTAAAATTTTTCTCAATTAAGCTTTTTAAGCTATTTAAATTAAAAAAAGTGATATGAGGCTCAACAAAACTTGAAGCGTTTTTTACAGTGGCTTGCTCATTTGGAACTTCTATGAACAAGATTCCATCTTTTTGCAAGTTAACAATCATTTTTTGTAAAACTTTTTCAGGAAAAATGAGATGTTCTAATACATGTGACATCACAATAAGATCATATTTTAAAGTAGATTGATATTTTCTTACACCTGGTAATTTATCGATAGTCTGATCTAATTCATTGGTATAAAGCTCAGCAGAAGGAAAAGTCTTACCCACCGCTGCCAAATTGTAGCCATACCCGGCGCCAAATTCAAAAATTTTCTTGATTTTTTTCGAAACCACATACTTATTAATTAACTTAGCTTGTCCTTCCGCCTTAGCTATCAGAAATTTTTTTCTGTATTCACTCCCATCATCAGCCCCAAGTTTAGCTTTATCCCTATATGTATAAGCATAATATTCATTCAATTGTTCTTCAGCTATTGAGCTATGTTCTACTTGACCTAACTCACAGTGCTCACAAAAATTTATTTTAAGATGTGGAAATAATGTTATAAACCCAATTGTCTGACTCGCATAAAGATAAGAATAAGAAGCCGAGGTAATATTTGAGTGACATCCAACACAAGCCATGATTAGCTAATCCTTTAATTAAGCTTTTAGAAGCCATCTATATTATGCTAGATAACAAAGAAAAGACAAGCGTATTGTTATTTCATAAAGCTCATGTAATATGAGCCATCAACAAATAAAAATAATTATGTGATTGCTTTCATGTCCAAACCCATTGTTTTAATTTTTTTAGAGTATTATCTTCCAGGATACAAAAATGGGGGGCCTTTACGTACCATTGCAAACATTGTTGAACATTTAGGTGATACATTTGCGTTTAAAATTGTCACAAGAGACCGCGATTTAGGGGAAACCGTGCCCTATCCATCTATTCTAAAAAACCAATGGCAACAAGTTGGTAAAGCACACGTTTTATATCTCCCCTCTAAAGCATCTAACCTATTTTCACTGTATCAACTTATAAAAAAAACACCGTTTGATATCCTTTATTTAAATAGTTTTTTTGACCCTAATTTTACGATAAAACCCCTCGCCATTCGATTATTAAGTTTAAACTTTTCAAAACCAGTTATTCTTGCACCAAGAGGTGAATTTTCAAAAGGGGCGCTCAATTTAAAAAAAACCAAGAAAAAAATCTTTATAAAACTCATCTCGCCATTTAAACCTTATAAAAATATCACATGGCATGCATCTTCTGAACAAGAACAAGCTGATATACAACGTCAGGCTTTCATCAAACCTAAAAAAATTCATATCGCACCCGACCTTCCTGCCAGTCGTATGATTAACGCATCAAGCACATCTCATCAAGATTTACCGACAACCCGCCCACTCAAAATTTTATTTCTTGCGCGCATCTCGCCCATGAAAAACCTTGATTACGCATTAAACACGCTCGTAAAAATTGAACCAAATATCATCTTTGATATTTATGGACCTTTGACCGACCTTAAATATTGGAAAACATGCCAAGGTTTAATCAATGCAATGCCTCAACACATTACAGTCAATTACTGCGGCAGTATTGCACATGAATTAACTGCTGCTGTGTTTAAACAATATGATTTATTTTTTCTACCTACTCGTGGTGAAAACTATGGTCATGTCATTGCAGAAGCTTTATCCGAAGGCACACCCGTTTTAATTAGCGATAGAACCCCATGGCGTGATTTAGAAAAAAACAATCTCGGATGGTCGTTCCCACTCGAAAAAAATACCGCATTTGTTGACTGCATAGAAAATTTTGCTTTAAAGCTTAAAACAGGCAATTTAACTTCCCGATCAACCATTCAAACAACCATGTTAAAACAATTACAAAAACCCGAGCTCATTGAAGCAACTCGACAACTCTTTTTAACCGCATTGGCTTAACTGACTATGACAAATAAAGCGGACTTTCTTATTATAGGCGCAGGTATTTTAGGTTTGAGCCTTGCGCGAGCGCTAAAACTAGAACATCCCGATGCAAGCATTATTATTTTAGAAAAAGAAAATCAAATCGGTCTTCATGCCAGTGGTCGAAACAGTGGCGTATTACACTCCGGTATTTATTATCCAGAAAAAAGCTTGAAAGCTCAGCTTTGTCTTGAGGGTAACCGAAAACTTGCGGCTTATTGTGATGAGCGTAAGCTTCCTATTTCTCGAATAGGCAAAATTATTTTACCAACCAAACCAACAGATGATGCAATACTTCAAATGCTATATCAGCGCGCAACACATAATGGCGCAAACGTAAAATTGATCGATGAACACGAGCTAAAACAAATTGAACCTGCTGTACAAACTGCAACAGGACAAGCGTTATTTTCTCCAGAAACCGCTGTGGTTGATTCAAAGGCGATTCTCAATCATCTTTATCACTCACTGATACAGCAAGGCGTTAATATTTATCTCAACAACCGTTGCTCAGATATTAATCCTAAATTAAAAACACTCACAACAAATAACAAAAGCTTTGCTTATGGGCATTTATTTAATACAGCTGGGCTTTATGCAGATGTGATTGCAAAAGCATGTGGCATCACAGACCGCTTTACTATGATTCCATTCAAAGGCCTCTATTTTGAATTATCAAATACTTCGTCAATACCTATCAATCACCTGATTTATCCCGTTCCCGATATGAATGTCCCGTTTTTAGGCGTGCATTTTACAAAAAGCACCAATGGCCGTATTTATGTCGGTCCTACTGCTATTCCTGTTTTTGGACGAGAAAATTATCAAGGCTTAAAAGGCGCAAATGTTAAAGATTCATGGGAAACGTTAACCGCACTTGGCCGCCAGTATTATTCTAATAAACAGGGTTTTCGAACCTATACACACCAAGAAGTAGCGCGATTTATTCCTAAAAACTTTGTAGCAGCAGCACAAGCCTTAATTCCTCAATTAACACGCCAAGATTTAAAAAAGAGCGCGAAAGTCGGCATTAGAGCCCAATTATTTGATCGAAAAAAAGGTGAATTGGTCATGGATTTCATGATTAAAAATACCGAAAATGAAACACATGTTTTAAATGCTGTTTCTCCAGGTTTTACCAGTGCATTTAGTTTCTCTCAATATATTGTTCAGTCTTTCTCAAGAAGTTGAATTTCACGTTTCTTTCTAATACTATCAACAGCTTACAGCAAGGAGCATTTATGACACCAAGATACTTTTACATATCAAGCAGGGGTGCGTCTGCAAGTACCTGGCTTTTTAACTTACTCAATACCCATCCAAATATTTTAACTGTGCATGGCACAAGAAGTATACCTCCATATCAATCGGGTACTGCTGATCAATCGGCTAAAGAATTTTTTAACCGGTTTCCGGCCTATCGCGATGTAAGAAAAACTAATGCCCATATAATTGGTGGTATACATGGTTATTACGGACTTTCCGCTAAATTGGCTGTTGAAAAACATGGTGGCGTATTCCTCTCTATTATAAGAGACCCCATTAAGAGAATTCATAGCTTATTTTCCCATTCTTTTAGAAATTATATAGAAAACAGTAATGGGCTCTCAAACAATGCCTCAATATACGATATGATCAAAAATGATTATCTCGATTTTAGGCCAGATAGAGTTGCCCTTAACAAGGATTACCAACGCCACAAAATAAAATCTACCCTATCTACACTAAAAGCGACATTAAAAGGCGAGACACGTATTTCTTTCCCTAGCGTGTATACAATAAATGGGGAAAAGCTGCTGTTTACTCCAGTTGAACAGACTTTTTTAGATCTTTGTGCCTCTATTTTTAATGATGACTTAACTTTAATGCGTGCACTCAATCCAAATGACATTTATAAAATGGAAGATATCGTATCTAATCAAGCGACCTGCATGAAATTAATGGCAAAAATATCTAGTGAAACGATTTCATTTAGTGAGAGTGATATCAAAAATATAAGCGGACATTTTAACACAAAAATAAGATCCCATGCGAAAGCTGCATCCTCGGCTGAGGATGTATACAATACCTGGCCAATCTCTTTCAAGTTTATTTACCAAACTATACTTAAGCATCTCGGAGGAGCTAATATCGTGGCAGAATATAAAGCACGATTCAATTACGATTTAATACCACCTTTGGAGCATGCGTTTTATGTATCTAAAGGCAGAATTGAGCAGCGTTCTTGATTTCATGCGCAGGCCCTGCCCATCTTGAAAAAATAGCTTCCCAGTCGAATATTTTTTTGTTACGATAGGCAAACCTCTGAATAGGAGTTTCAAGCAATGCCCGGCTTGGTAGATTTACTAGAAAAAAACAATGATGACACAGCAAGCATCAAGTACAGCTCAACACGTTCAGGCAAGCTACATGTGGGACGAAACAGCCACGAAGCAAAACAAATAGTAGCCAAAGGCGAATGCTTTCTTGAGGAACAAGACAGCGGGCAATCCGAAATAACGACTGTCACAAACTACACCGATTTCGAAAACTTCCAGAAAGATTTCTTACCTATATTAGAAAAACTAGAGGCTCACTTTAAAAAACGCGGGGTAACCTTTGCTGAAACAGTGACCGCCATGCAAGACGAACCTTTTGCTATCTTTTCAAAACTCGCTACTGAGCCTCGCGCGAGCGAAGAAGAAACCTATACTGAAACAACGTCTTGTACAAGATTCACAAGTAGCTACTTAGTCACTCAACATGGTTTTTTTGGTGCGCCAGAGCACCAAAAAGAAGAAGCAAAATCGTCAAACTACTCAGCAGCCCCTGCGGCTTAAGCAGCTAAAAGTCGATTTGCTGCACGACCTTTTATCCATGACCAAACCAATGGCGGTATGGTCATCAGAATCAATCCAATAATTAAAGTTACTTCATACTGAACAACCCCACCTACATCAATGCCTTCTGGCGGCATAAAGCTCACGACCAAGGTTGTTAATACGCCCACCAAACCAAGTCCTGATACAAACAAAAAGCCTGGCATGCCACCTGGTATTTGAAAAGGACGCGCTTGATGCGGCGCTTTAATGCGTAGCATAATGCCGGCTAAAAACATCATTAAATACATTAACATATAAAGCTGTGCGGCAAGCGCCGTAAGCAGCCAATACGAGCCATTCACGCTCGGCATAAACAAAAATAACGTCGATAGCAATGTCACTAAAACAGCCTGCCCTATTAACAATACAACTGGTGCACCTGCTTTATTTTCTCGCTGAAAAAATACGGGTAAATTGCCATCTTGAGCTGCAACCAATAAACCTTTGGTCGGCGCAATAATCCAATTACTCACACCGCCCAAGCCGCCCATAACCAGCATTAAAGCAATCACGGGCATCAACCAAAGCAAGTGATATTGTGCAAAAAACGCATCAAACGCCTGCATAATCCCTGCCACCAAATTAATATCTCCCTGCGGCAGCACCACAGCAATCGCAAGAGAACCTAAAATTAAAGTACTTAAAATAATACCTACCGAATAAAATAACGCCTTTGGAAAAGTACTTTGCGGATTCTCTACATCATTGGCATGCACTGTTGCAATTTCTATACCGCAAAACGACAGCATAATTGCAGTCAGTGACACCCACATGGCATGATCATGCCAATGTGGCAAAATACTCGGTAAATCAAAATTAATCTGCATGGGGTGCCCACCTGAAACCCATAAAGCGCCCAAGCCAATAATCAAACCCATCGGCAAAATAAGGCCTGATAAAGCACATATATTGCTAAATAAAGCAGATGAGTGCATCCCTCGCAAATTAATCAATGTAACGCCCCAAAAAGAAGCGACAACCACACTCCATAAAAAATAAGGGTTCGATGCGAGTGCTGGATTAATTAAATATCCAACGGTACCTGCGACAAAAGCTAAAATCGTTGGATACCAAATGACGT
>JASJHH010000175.1:0-3392 GCA_033791145.1 Legionella sp. | reverse complement strand
CGGCCATGTTGGTAATTTCTTTAACTTAACGGTTAGATTTATTGCACTTTAGCGCGGGGCGGGGGTTCGATGTGCAGTTACAGCCTTGCTAGCTCTTTTTATTCCCTGTAAGAAAAGAGTTATGCAGAGGATTGTTTTGATAGCTAAGTTGATGTTATTAATATTAAAATTATTTTGTTATTAACCACGTTTATTTAAAAATCTGACATAGCTCAAAAAAGTGATAAATAACTGCAGGTAATATGCAGTAAAAGAGTAGAGTAACAGGTAAAGAACTGAGGATGAGATAACCATGAACCCCATTATTAGCGTTGAGTTTTCGGCTAAAGCCGGAGACCAGGAATTTAAAGAAGAAAGCGTGTCATTCCACAACCCGGAGGAGCTGTTTTCATTTGTTGCTTCAGGAGGCGGTTGCGACAGTATCCCCGATGAAGTTGATGAAATCCAGATGGTATTTCTTCAGCCAGACAATCCGAACAGACAGAACCCGATTGCGGACAAACGGGTAACACTTGAACTTGGCATGGTGTTTTTAACCGGGCCCTTGTCAGAGATCGTGCAAACGGCAGGACTGCTGATGGATAAAGCAGGGCGTGGAGAACTGTCGGATTCATTTCTCAGGGTAATTAATGTAAAACTCTAGGATAATAAAAGGGCCCGTGAGTTTCCCTTTAATCAATTCCTGCGTTCTGTTCCTGTTGTAGATTTGGTTAATGCTTAATAATATTTCATAACTATATATTTCAAGGAGATTATTTATGTATATATGTGAAAATTTTGCTATACACGAATTAGTACCTCCGCATGCTTTTCATAAACGAGGTGAAAAAGCATGGGAATTACTTGATGAACGATTGTTGATCACTCTCGATAGATTGAGAGGCCGATATGGTCAAATGACGGTCAATAATTATTACTGGGGAAAAGACAGGGAATGGAGCGGTTTACGTACCTCGGACAGCCCCTATTATAGTGCATTTAGTCAGCACTCTTTTGGACGTGCGGCTGATTGTTTATTCTCTGAAAAATCAGTAGAAGAGGTCCGTCAGGATATCCTGGCAAACCCGCAGGACGATGATTTTAAATTAATTGGCAGCCTGGAACTTGGTGTATCCTGGTTGCATTTTGACGTTAGAAACTGTGATCGTATTAAAACGTATTATCCATGACTTCCGCAAAAAAATCTGCATTTGAAAAAATAAAGAAACTTCCAATATAACTTTTTAAATTAATGGGTGCTTTTATTTACACAGAAGATGCGCCAAAACAGCAAATGAAACACAACAAGTACAATGTTGTAGATGCCGCCTGTTTTTTTTAAGTGTTTCCATTGTTTTTAGTTGATTTGAGAAACAGCCCCTGGTTATGTTGGCAGGAGCAGAGCGGGGTTCATGATTTTATAGTTTTTTCAGATGTTTTTAACCAGAGTATAAGTAATAAGCATGAGATAAAACAAATTATAAATAAGTGAAACCAGCCTGAAAGCATTCGTGACCATACATCCATTAATGATGAGTAGTGCATCAATGCCTCAATCTTGCCAACCTCTTGTCCTTCTCTTGCCAGCTGCGCCTGAAAGGCGCTGGTTGATACATACAGGGTATATGTACCAGTAATAAGAATACATACGATTAATGCTTTTATCGAATTAAATAAATTCAACATTTTTAGTACCTAAGACTCTATCTCAAGGGATTTTATGAAGCACAGCATAGCAAAGTTTCGCTGGGATACTTGTTAGCTGGAGAATTTATGCATGAACTTATCAAGGTTCTTTACCTTGCCATTTTTTACTGCAACGCCTTCTTTTATCAGGATGTCAGATTTTTTATCTGCACCTAATGCATATTGACCTACTGTACCATCACTGCGTACGACTCTGTGGCATGGTATAACAAATAAGTTATTATTTTTTGCCATTGCACTACCGACAGCTCGCCATGCTTTGGTATCTAAAGCCCTGGCTATTTCTCTGTAAGTCGTTACTTTACCTTCAGGGATAAGTTTTAATAACGCGTAACATTTCTCATTAAAACTTTGATTAATATCATTCATGCAGTTTACTCCTCTGCTATGTGAACCTATTTCAGTTAGAGCCCCTAAAAGCCGCTTTTGAAAAAAGTGACAATTAGGGAGATAAAAATGTGTTGTTAATTAAATCTAAAATTTTGTATTCTGTCAGGAAGCTGAAATGATAGAGCAAAGGAATATACATTGCTTAAGTCCTTTGATAACGAATGGATCTCTTTTTTACGCTTCTATTACTGTTATTGCAAGTTTATGCCCCAACACTGCGCATTGTTTCGATGCTGTGCGTTTATATAGTGCGTTCTAATTTGCATGGTAAATCATGACTTGCTGATATAGTTGTCGATACAGCTGTTTTTATGAGTTGGCACAGAACCTGCTATGTACTTTAAGCATGTGTGTCGGCCAATGGCGGTCGGTATGATCATAGCAATCTAAAACACTGAGCGCCTTTTTTTGTTGTCACAATTTTGAAACCATTTGGAGAAACCAATGAAACTTTTTAAGACGTCTGAACATACTACTGATTCAGTACGCCCTCTAGGTTATTGATAAGCCATGCTAAACACCCTTAACTTAGTGCCATTCGGATCAGATCCTGGTTTATGCTTATATTAGAGGAAACCCAAAAACCATAAATGCGATTCATTAAGAAAAAGGTTGTGCTCTCCATGGTGATTTAAATATTATGTTATCAACGCTTTATCTCACTTGACGATAAAAGTAGAGTGTAGCAAATCAAAATGCCTTGTTAGCTCTTGAAATATTGTTTGAATTCATCTGTCGGCTCACGATCAGAATAAATATAAACAGAATTGCCAATAGGGTCTATTACAGAAAATGCTCTGTCTCCCCATGGGTGATCTTCCAATGGCATGGCAGTTTGCAAACCCGCATCCGTTAATCTTGCATGCTCTACATCTACATTTTCAACCTTGAAGTTGAGCATGATTCCTGTACCGCTAAATGCAGACATGTCACCCTGGGGTTGCATAAACTGAATGGAAGGTCCATCTCCAGCAATGCGTAAATTGACATACCAGCCGGCATCAAAGACGGGCTTTGCTGAAAAATAGCGTTGATAGAACTCACGGCAAGCATCTACATCATTTGTGATAAAGCAAGTCGATAATTCATTGGTTTTCATGTTGCCTCCTTTCTTTTTCCGATTCAAACCACACCTCAGCGACGCCATCATATTCTGGCATCATGCCTCTAGAACTCCTTAACCCTTCATTCAAAGGGGTCTCTACGGTATGAGATTGCACATATTTTTTGGCCCGCATAGCGTCAGCATTCTCCATAAAGAAAGGGCCATGTTGATTCATCCAATAATCTTGGAACTGTTCGCGGGTCATATCGGG
>JASJHH010000174.1:0-2966 GCA_033791145.1 Legionella sp. | reverse complement strand
CAAGACAGCAAATACTGGCGAACTTGATCATGCTGTTTTTTATGGCTACTGCAAAAAGCATAATCCGATAGATTCATCACCTCGATTGCTTTATCAATCGAGCAACTCAGATGATTCGCAAGTGAAACGGCAATATCTAATGGATTGCGAATAAAATATAAAGCGCCAATGCATGCATCAGGTGGAACTAATGCACGCCCATCAGGAAAATACGTATAAGCATCATGAATTTTATGATAGGTCGGTTTAGATGCTTCTTGAGCATGCCAAGCATAAATCATGGGTCGCAAGTTATCTAATTCATCATGTGATAAATGCGCGCTATCAAACCCAAGTGCTTCATCCAGCCAATTGCGAGCACTCGCAATTGCACCGGTCTGAATATGATTTAAATCAAGCGCTTCGTCTGATGTATTTAATAGATGTGCTAGAAATATCCTAAACCAGGTATTGCCTGATTTAGGATAAGAAGCCAGCCAATAAATACCCGCTGTCTCAGGCATTTAAAATGCCTCGATGAGATAAATCAGCTTCAATTAAATCCACTAATTCATCGAGTTGAAAGCCTGCTTTAGGTCGTGAAATACGTACAACACTCACATTGGATGCCAAAGTACCGGTTTGTTTTAAATGCGTTTTTGTTTTTCCAAGGCCTTTTAAATAGGCGTATCTATAGGTGTTATTTTTTAGTGGCAATATTTTTTTCATGCCATCTAGCGCGTTAAACTCAAAGCTGTCTTTATTATGCGCATTCAAAATATACACTAATTTTAATGGCAAATTAGTTTGATAAAATTGTGATGCCAGCGGCACTGAAAATTTATCCAAATTAGGTCTTATTTGTCTAAGTGCTTTGGTCTGAATCGCTAATTTTTGACTGGCATCAGCCCATAATTTAATATGAGGAAAGCCAGGTATCACTTCTTGTTGCTGATTAAGCACGCATACATCATCCGCTAAAACAGAATAGCCACGCTGCATAAAAGCCGCCGACAACGTTGATTTACCGATGCCAGAGCGCCCAGAAAACGAAATACAGCACTCACCCACTTTAATTGCATTCGCATGCAATAAAAACAAATCACGCTGCATCAGTAATGCGCCCATACATGAACCCAACAAAAACAAACGAATACTATCTTCATCAGCCGCATCACTTGGGTCTATTATAATATGATTACCATCTGTTATTAGAAAACGAGCGATGTTCGGAATGTTTAGCCAAAAATGATTTGAATTAGCTTGATAAAAAGCGCCACTAGATGCAGCATCTGATAATCCACTCGGACTTACTTCACCGAATTTAATTACAATATCAGCTGCACTAGATATATTAGATGCAACCAATAATTCGGGTAATAATAATTCACTTTTGATTTTTAAATCAAAAGCATGGTAATAATGCATCATCCCTATGCCTTATGTAAAAAACTCATGCTACAAAGATTTTCAAACAAAATAAACACCTTTCTGCACATGCGATTTAAACTTAAGTGCTTATTTTGCATTAATTTTATTTTATGTGGCATTGCACGATTAGCGATTAACTGCCTGCCTTTAAAGCATATTTCGCCTTATTTTGGCATGCTATATCAAAATACATTGCTCTCAACTGTATTATCTAAACAACAATTACGATATGCAATCATACTTCGCCGCTCGATTAAACTCGCCTCAAAATACACCCCCTGGAACTCAAACTGCTTAACTCAAGCCATGGTTGCAAAATTTTGGTGTAAGCGCTTGAATATACCCTATGTTTTATACATCGGCTTTGCAAAAGATAAAACAAAGCCCGAAGGCTATGCCGCACACGCCTGGCTTACGGCAGGCCCCATTGCGATTACAGGTGAATACAGCTTTGCAAAATTTCATGTGATTTCTAGCTATGTACCTGAGGTTATTTTAACGCAAGCTAATTCAATCACACGCATTTGCATTTAATTTTCATAACATGCTATTTTTAATATTAATAATATTTTTTTAGCTAGGAACGCTTGTGGAAAAAATATATCCGAAAAAAGATGTTTCTTTACTAAAAAATCCCGTTCAAAACAAACCGACTTATCAAGCACCGGCAGTTTTTTTACTGAAGGATGTAAATATAGAAACCGGTAGTACGACCGTACCTGAAGCAACGAGTGGCCAAATTGAACTGGCATTATCTTAAAATCAAGGGGAACAAGATGTTATTCAAGCAGTTGCTCATACTACCAACATTAATGCTCTTACCGATATTAAGTTTTTCCAAACCCACACCAGCCCCTATTACAACAGACATGTTATTTGAGCAGCTTCAGCCAGGTGAACCGTTTGATAAAAGTATTTTAACCTTCGTCAAAGCAGTGACTTTCTCGCAAGCTACTGCATCACCCGCGACTGATGCGACGGAAATTGCACAAACAAGGCTCGCCTTTTTTACGAGCTCAGACTGTAGCAGCAGCGATTTAAACTACGCAGATGCTTATACCACCTCTGGTGTCAAAACCTTTACACTTCCGGCACTTGGGACTGCTTTTGGTTTAACCGCTCGCGCCGTGTGGAACGTTGGTGACAATCTTTTAAGTATTGCTGACATGACGGCAATCAACTCAATCGCTGTCACCCTATTTTCAGATACAACCAGTGAAGTCCCTCAATCCAGTTTTTCAGGCACTAGTTTTTTATGCATGACTGCTGTCACCTGTACTGCAGGACCTTCTGGCAGCTGTACAAGCGGCCTTGAAAACCAAAGTTTTACATTAAAAGCTCCGGGTGAAGCAGCCGTTGGCGATCCAGCAAGTGGGGGTATTATTGGTTGTATAGGTGACCAGGGTGATCCGACTCTAAATAAGATGATTGTAACGTCCCTAAGACACCCATCAACGCTTCCATGGAGTCCGAGTACAACCATCAGCACCGGTATTAGTGATAGTTTTGATGGCGCTGTAAATACACCACGAATCGTAAGATGTTTAACTGACGGC
>JASJHH010000173.1:0-2972 GCA_033791145.1 Legionella sp. | reverse complement strand
TGGGGTTTATTTAGTATTTATAAGGTCACTGGATTGCCACGTCGGGCTGGCGCCCTCCTCGCAACGACGGAGATCGGGTGAATTTTGGTTATGAAACAAAGGACTGTGCGTAAGGTGAGTTTTTTATATCGAACTCACGTTAAAAACCTGTTTATTAATTTTTACGATGCAAGTCCTACTTGCAGCTTTTAGCGCAGGGGCAATTGCTGGCGATATCTGTGGCAACACTGAGTTTGTCGAGATAGTAGGTAGTTGTAGTGGTTCTACTCCGCCAGAATGCAGCAATGACACAAGCAACGGAAAAATGTACGTAATACAAGAAGACGACTCGGCATGCTCCGACAACCAGCCATCCAATTCAACGTGCCTGTCTAGGTGCCAATGGAATGGTGAGAAAAGTAAATGCAAAACAGCATCCGCATGCTGGTATAGCACCAACTAGTATTTTCTGAAAACACCCGAACATTTGGGGTCAAACCTAAATGCCGTTTCAGCGTCCACAGGGCTGCTCTGTGGACGCATCTTAAAGACAGCCTTATAATTCAACCCACCAAACACAACTTATTATGCCTCATCACTACTCTTAGTCTCATGACGCATATGTGGAAACAGCACCACATCACGAATAGAGGGTGAATTAGTAAATAGCATCACAAGCCTATCAATACCAATGCCCTCGCCTGCTGTCGGTGGCATGCCATACTCGAGTGCTTCGATATAATCACTGTCATAATGCATGGCCTCTAAATCACCTGCTTGCTTCGCATCAACTTGCTTCTTAAAGCGTTCGGCTTGATCTTCTGCATCGTTTAACTCAGAAAAGCCGTTTGCGATTTCACGTCCTGCAATAAACAATTCAAAGCGATCAGTAATATCTGGATTCGTTGCACTGCGTCGTGCGAGTGGTGAAGCTTCTGTTGGGTAATCCATTACAAACGTCGGTTGAATTAATAAATGCTCAACTCTTTCTTCAAATAAAGCCAGCTGCAAATTACCTAAGCCATCGGTTTGATTATAGGTAATCTTTAAATTATCTAAAGTTTTTCGGCATGCATCAACATCTGCAATATCAGCTGCTTTTAAATCCGGCTGATATTTTAAAATTGCATCAGTCACACTCAAGCGCTCGTAAGGCTTACCAAAATCAATCACGTAATCTTGATACGTAATTTGGCGCGTGCCCATGAGGTCGTCGCATATTTTATGAAATAATTTTTCAGTGAAATCCATTAAATCGTGATAATCAGCGTAAGCTTGATAAAACTCAACCATGGTAAATTCTGGATTATGCCGTGTTGAAATGCCTTCGTTTCTAAAATTACGATTCACTTCATACACACGCTCAAAGCCACCCACAACCAAGCGTTTTAAATAAAGTTCAGGTGCAACTCGCAAATACATTTCCATATCGAGGGCATGATGATGTGTTACAAACGGACGCGCCAAGGCACCGCCTGGAATAGGATGCATCATCGGCGTTTCTACCTCGAGAAAATCATGCTCTTCCATCGCGCGACGAAAGGTTTGAATCAAACGTGAACGTAAAATAAACGTTTTTCTTGTTTCTTCGTTCGCAATTAAATCAACATAGCGTTTACGATAACGCTGTTCTTGGTCGGCCAAGCCATGAAATTTATCAGGCATAGGGCGTAGTGATTTGGTTAGCAACTCAAGGCTATCGGCATGCACGGTCAGCTCACCTGTTTTAGTCATAAATAAGACCCCGCTCACGCCTACAATATCGCCTAAATCCCATTGCTTAAATTCTGTATAAGCTTCTGCAAGTTCGTTTTCTCGCGCATACACTTGAATGCGCCCTGAAACATCTTGAATATGAAAAAAACTGGCTTTTCCCATCACACGGCGCAAAACAACGCGGCCCGCAATAAACACTTTAATTGCTTTTTCAGCTAATATTTCTTTACTGTCGCCTGCATGTGCTGCGGCAATATCAGCAGCAAGATGCGTGCGTCTGAAGGTATTTGGGAAATCAAATCCTGATTCACGTAATGCATCTAATTTTTGTTTGCGGACTTCATATACGTCCGTTACATCCGCAACAGCTTCAATCGCTTTATTATCTACATTACTCATTATCTACTCCTGCCTTTAAACTGGCTTCAATAAAAGGGTCTAAATCGCCGTCTAATACGGCTTGTGTGTTCGTGTTTTCAACACCTGTACGTAAATCTTTAATCCGTGATTGGTCAAGCACATAAGAACGAATTTGTGAGCCCCATCCAATATCTGACTTACTGGCCTCAAGGGTTGCTTGCTCAGCCATCTTTTTTTGCCGCTCAAATTCATAAAGCTTGGCGCGTAATTGTTTCATGGCTTGATCTCTATTTTTATGCTGACTTCTATCATTTTGGCATTGCACCACAATGCCTGTGGGCTCATGTGTGAGCCGTACCGCAGAATCGGTTTTATTCACGTGCTGGCCCCCAGCACCTGAGGCGCGATAGGTATCCACTCGTAAATCTGCAGGATTAATGTCTATTTCAATCACGTCATCGACTTCAGGGGCTATAAAAACAGCTGAAAAAGAAGTGTGACGGCGGTTTCCTGAATCAAACGGTGACTTACGAACCAAGCGATGCACGCCTGTTTCGGTGCGCAGCCAACCATAGGCATAATCCCCTATCATATGAATCGTCGCACTTTTAATGCCTGCAACCTCACCGGCTGAGCATTCGATGAGATTTACTTCGAATCCATGTTGCTCACCCCAGCGCAAATACATGCGAAGTAGCATTTCAGCCCAATCTTGTGCCTCAGTACCACCGGAGCCTGACTGAATATCTAAAAACGCATTGTTTTGATCCAGTTTTCCTGAAAACATCCGTCTAAACTCAAGGGTTTCGACTTCTTTTTGAATACTTTGAAGCTCTGTTGCTAAATCATGGATGGTGTTTTCATCAGACTCTTCGCGTGCCATATCAAATAAATCACGTAAATCAATCACCCCTTCA
>JASJHH010000172.1:0-25633 GCA_033791145.1 Legionella sp. | reverse complement strand
TGGGGTTTATTTAGTATTTATAAGGTCACTGGATTGCCACGTCGGGCTGGCGCCCTCCTCGCAACGACGGAGATCGGGTGAATTTTGGTTATGAAACAAAGGACTGTGCGTAAGGTGAGTTTTTTATATCGAACTCACGTTGATTAACACCTTAAATCCTGAGTGGAATGATTTATATCCTTCATTATGTTAAAGACTGTGCCACATTCAGGAGATCCCTCGCTGCGCTCGGGATGACGTGGGGAGTTACCTCGTAAAAGAAATGGTTAAACAAGATTCAGGTGTCCATAAAGATGATAAAGATGATAAAGATGCTTATTATCAGGGTATAACAAATAAAATGACACCCCGAGAAATTTTAGAATCAGGATTGATTGCCTTAGTAGCAGAACAAAAAAAAGAAGGCATGAAAAAGGGAATGACAAAAATTAGGATGGATTCTAATTCAGATTCGAATAAATCCGGACGAGACCATTCACGCTAACTGGACCCCGCGGACAAGCCGCGGGGCGTAGGGAAATAACCGGGCCACGTAGGCGCGGTATTACTAAGCCATATGCTGAACCATGGCTTCTGCAAATTCAGAGCATTTCAACTGCTTCGCATCATCCATTAAACGTGCTAAGTCATAGGTCACTGTTTTGGCACGAATAGCTGCTTCCATGCCTTGAATAATCTTATCAGCTGCCTCATGCCAACCTAAGTGACGCAACATCATTTCAGCAGATAAAATAAGCGAGCCTGGATTTACTTTATCTTGGCCTGCATATTTAGGTGCTGTACCGTGGGTTGCTTCAAATACCGCAATATTGTCACTTAAATTTGCACCAGGTGCGATACCAATACCACCAACTTGGGCTGCGAGTGCATCTGAAATATAGTCGCCATTTAAATTAAGCGTTGCAATCACATCATAGTCTTCAGGACGTAATAAAATTTGTTGTAAAAATGCATCTGCAATCACATCTTTAATCACAATATCTTTACCTGTTTTAGGATTTTTTAAGACCATCCATGGGCCACCTTCATACAGCTCAGCACCAAATTGCTCTTTTGCTACTTGATAACCCCAGTCTTTAAAAGCACCTTCGGTGAACTTCATGATGTTGCCTTTATGCACTAACGTGACTGAATCTCTGTCTTGATCAATTGCATATTGAATCGCAGATTTAACCAGCCGCGTTGTGCCGGCTTTAGAGACAGGTTTAATGCCAATGCCGCACTCTTCTGGAAAACGAATTTTTTGAACATCCATTGTGTTTTGTAAAAAATCAATCACTTGTTTGGCTTCGGATGTTCCTGCTTGCCATTCGATGCCTGCATAAATATCTTCTGAGTTTTCTCTAAAAATCACCATGTTGGTTTTCCATGGTTCTTTGACTGGGCTTGGTGTGCCTTCAAAATAACGTACTGGACGTAGACACGTATATAAATCTAGTTTTTGACGAATCGTAACGTTTAACGAACGCATGCCGCCGCCGACAGGTGTTGTCAGTGGGCCTTTAATTGAAACAACATAGTCTTTAATTGCTTTTAAGCTTTCTTCAGGTAGCCAATCATCAGGGCCATAAAGTTTTGCGGCTTTTTCACCAGCATAAATTTCCATCCATGCAATTTTTTTTGAGTCGCCATATGCTTTTTGAATAGCAGCATCAACAACCAATCGCATTGCAGGCGTTACATCAACACCAATGCCATCTCCTTCAATAAAAGGAATAATCGGCTGATTAGGCACATTTAAAACGCCATCGGCATTGGCTGTAATTGCCTCACCCGTGCTTGGAATTTGAATTTTTTCGAACATGAAGGACTCCGCTTAATGCTATCAATTTGAAAGGCATTAAGCATAGCATTACTAACGTGCCACGTCAGCCACACCCACACGAATAACAACCGAAATTGCATAAGGCAATCCCCAAACAGCAAGCACCGCAACCGCAAGTAAAAGCGCTAAATGCCCTGATACGGGCATATTTTGCATGGCATACGTCAGCACACCCCCGCCAAAAATCATAACAGGCAAGGTGAGTGGTAATACAATTAAAGCAGTAAATAACCCTTGGCTTTTTAAACCTACTCCAAATGCTGCTGAAAAAGCACAAAGCATATAAAGTGTTGGGGTGCTGCACAAAAGGCTGAGCATCAAAATACCAAGCTCTGACGCATTTAAATCAAATAACAAAG
Source organism: Legionella sp. (assembly GCA_033791145.1). Classification (GTDB taxonomy): domain Bacteria; phylum Pseudomonadota; class Gammaproteobacteria; order Legionellales; family Legionellaceae; genus JAALKW01. Next base: position 23,449 of record JASJHH010000172.1, on the reverse strand, counting down.
CAATTAAAAAACATAAACATACAATCGGGACTAGATAAAAAAACCAACTCACTAAAAGCTTAATACGAATACGTGTATGCATGGGTTGTGAAGAAAGCAACCATTGCTCTAATACACCGTCTTCGTTTTCTTGCTGAAACACGCCCTCTGCTGATAAGAAAAAAGCAAATAATGCGGCAATCCACACCAAACCTGGCAGAATTTTTTTAAGTAAGCTTGGATTTGCTTCAAAACTCAGCGGAAACAAAAATAAAACCATCATAAAAAACAAACTCGCATTTACCACGCTGCGTAATGCACGGTATTGCAGTAATATTTCTCGACTTAGCATGTGTTGGATAAATTTCATAAAACCAGCTCTCGAAGCACGGCTGCATCTAAATCAAAACTTAACGCTTGATGAGACGTGAGTATCACACTGCCGTGTTGTTTTAAATGCGCGTTTATTAATTTCCCAAGTATATGAATGCTCGCTTCATCAAGCCCAACCAATGGCTCATCTAAAAGCCATAATTTAGCCTCTGTGACTAATAATCTTAATAAGCCCATCCGCCTTTTTTGACCTGCTGACAATAAACCACAAGGCATGTCAGGTACGGTGTTTAAATTTAAACGCGTGAGTGTTTGAGTGATTAATTTTTTTTCTGTAACACCTAAATCAAAACGCAGATGTTCATCGGGTGTAAGAGACGTATTCACACCATTTTGATGCCCCACGTAACAGAGCTCGCCGTCATAATGAATTTCACCTTCAATAGGATGCAAAAGCCCTGCTAATAATTTGAGTAACGTTGTTTTACCAACGCCGTTTTTACCTTTTACATGTAAAACTGTGCCAGCTTCAATCAAAAAACTTACATTTTGTAATAATAATTTATCCGAATAATCAAATGTAAGCCTTGTAACCTGTAACATCTAGATTTCACTCAGTAGAACCGTTATGGTGGAGCATATCAGTTAATTAAAAAAGCTCATAATTATGTTCACTTGCTCACCTAAAGAGCTTGCACTGCTCATCGCAAATCGCAGAAAAAACTTAAAACTCAGCCAAGCTGCCGTTGGTAAATTAGTTGGTCTTAAACAGCAAACCATTTCAGAATTTGAAAAAAGACCTGAAGGCACTAAATTAGATACGCTATTTAGAATTTTATCTGCCGTTAAATTAGATATAACTGTCTTGAACAAAAACGAAAAAACCCCTAAAGCCTCTCAATGGAACGAAGAATGGTAACGCAAAAAAACACACGCCAAAGCCTCAATATTTTAATGAACGGCCGCCCTGTTGGCGTGCTTAAAAAAAACAGTGTTGATAAGCTCAGCTTTACGTATACAACCACATGGCTTGAAACACCTGGAGCAAGGCCCATATCCCTCTCGCTGCCTTTACTCAATAAGCCTTTTAAAACCCCTGTTGTGCAGCATTTTTTTGATAATTTATTGCCTGATGATGCAAAAATCAAATCTCGTATTCAAGCGCAGTTTAAAATTAAAAGTAATCATAGCTTTGATTTACTCACTGCTATTGGCAGAGAATGTATCGGTGCACTACAAATTATTCCGGGCCGCATTCCTGTTTTTAATCCAAAAATACGATATGAAAGACTCACTGACACCGATATTGCAAAGCGCCTACGTAACACCAAAAAATATCCTTTAGGCCTTGCTGCAGGGCTTGATACGTTTTGTCATACCCTACCCGGCTCACAAGACAAAGCTGCTTTTTTATATCACAAGGATACCTGGGCAAGACCACGCGATAAAACCCCAACCAGCCATATTTTAAAGTTAGCGGATACAACCTCACCACATCAGCTCGAAAACGAATGGCTGTGCTTAAAAATCACTGAAGCTTTTGGCCTACCGGTTACAAAATCACATTTACTGCATTTTGAAGACGTACAAGCGCTCGCCATTAAACGCTTTGACCGGCAATATTCTGAAGATAAAAGCTGGCTCATGCGCCTGCCCAAAGAAACGATTTGTCAAGCACTTGGTGTTTCACCTGATTTGAAGCATACAAAAAACGGTGGGCCTGGTATAAAAAACATCATGCGTTTTTTACTGGGCTCTGCCAATCCTATTCATGATAGGGATGTGTTTTACTGCTCACAAATTTTGTTTTGGTTACTCGCAGCAACCGACGGCCATGCCAAAAATTTTAGTGTGTTTATAAAGCCTGAAGGCAAGTACCAACTCACCCCGCTTTATGATATTTCATCAAGCTATCCACTCATGGCAAAAAACACCCAAAAATCCGAAGATATTACCATGGCCATGCCACTGCACAGTAAAACAACCAGCACGCATTGGCATCAAGTTAAACGCCAGCACTTTTTAGAAACCGCTAAATCTATAAACTATTCAGTTGATCGCGCAGAGGCTATTTTAGATGACATGCTCGCACGTGTTGATGCGGTTATAAACCAAGTATCTGCTAACTTGCCACTGAACTTTCCAAAAGGCGTGTCTGATCCTATTTTTCAGGGCATGCAATTTGTAAAAACGAAGCTGAAACAAAAAGCGCACGCAAACAACGCGCCTTAAGGCGCGCTTTGCTGAAGCGTTGAAGTCTTATTTTGAGGATGAATTTTTTTATTCGTATCAGAAAAAAAGCCGCACGTCAGCCAACTAAAACACGACTTACTTTGTGTTGCTGTTTCAGCATCACTCAAAGCATAAGTCGCATACACTTCTCCTAACGCAGCGCCATGATCTTTTTCTGCAAGTTTTCGAATCTCATAGACTTCAAGTAAAAGTAAAAGCACGCGTTGATTATTTTTATCCCAAGCGAGTTCAAATAATTCATTGGGCTTACCAGTCGTTACTTCAGTATGTAACAATGCTTTTATCGAAGGAAAACGCTTAAATAAACGTATCGCCTCCTCAAGTGTCTCTGAATTTTTATGAATAAGATACTTCAAAATATAAAAATAAAGCGATGCTGCTGATTTATTTAGAAGATCGGGCGTTGCTCCTGGATGGGCTTCTTCACAAGCTTTTATACCCTCTCGAAGTTGAATCAGCTGGTTTTTAATAAAGTCATCTAGATACGATCTATACTTGTATTCACGCTTCAAAACCTCAACAAACACAGCAGGATAAGTGATAAAGAATGCTGCCATATCCCAATCTTTTTGCCCATGAGCGATATGGAAAAAATTAAACCCCTCCTCTTCAATCATTTCTTTTTTACTATCATTGGTTAAAGCGTCTATCATCCACAAAAAAGCACCTACCTTGCCATTCCGAACCGCTTCCAAAAGCGCATGATACTCAAATTCTTCAATCATTGTTTGGCACTTCTCTGGTTGAAGTTCAGCAAGGTACTTCAATACATCTAATTCTCCTGTCGCCGCTGCCCATTGGAACGCGACATAACCATCTGAATCAATCAGTAGCCCTAATGTTTGCGCTGAAACACCTTCTTTAAAGCAGTTTAGTGTTGTAAGACGTCCATTTCCAGCGGCCCATTGAAACGCGGAAGACATGGCTTCAACATTAGTATTATTTTTCTCAAGTAGAGACTGTAATAAATCGTCACGTTGACACTGTACAGTAACAAAAAATTGGCCTTTCAAATTAAGCTTATAATGCTCAAATAATTTAAATAGTTCATGCACTGACATCATCGGGTGATTACGTACATGCTCCAGACACGCAGCTTCTTTTTTTTCGTTATCTTCTATTATTTTTCGCGCTGCATTCGTTTCTCTTATTACTTTGTTTATCCAGGATTCATAATTGGTAGTCTGCTCAGAAGTAGCAGGAGTAGCAGGAGTAGCAAGCACTGCTGTCGTGTAAATTAATTCAAATTCTTATTGTATCTTACGAAAATCCTCTGGATCGCCACCTTTATCTGGATGTGCTTTCAATCGTACTTTGTTTGCAGCACGCTTAAAAACTCCCCACTCGATGCTAGATATACCTTCAATAGATATACCCAAGGTTTTAAAAGCGTCTGTACAATCAATCAAATTAGGATCGGTCAAAATTAATATTTTATCTTCAGGCTTTAACGTAACAGGCAGAAAAAGTCTCAAAAAAAAGGCTTATTAGAATGCGCCCTACTACCTTGTTGGCTGATAGTTTACACCATGCTGATTATCAGATTTCGTTTTTGTATTTTTTGCACTAAACAATAAATCAGATACTCGATAAGTACCATAAAGGCCATGGTATAGGATTGACTCTGATCCTAAGGTATCTTTTCTGTGTTCTTCACGACGCTCTCTTCTAGCTTCTTTTCGGCGCATATCTTCTTGATGCATTTCTTCTAATGTATCAAGATTATCTTCTTCTTCAAGCTCAAGTATAGGGGAACAACTTGCAGACCTTTCGTCTGAATCATCTTTTGAATCATCTTTAACTGGCATAAATATATCTAACACTCACATGATATGGGCACATATTTTATACTGAAGCAAAAAAAAGATCAAACTAATCAATAAAACCCTTGTTTCGAGGGAATCATCAGGTATGAAGGCTTGAAGCCTTTCTCTCTTCTGGGTGAGTCTTTGCCAGTGCGTTTCTATTAAAAAATCCACTAAAAATATGTGTTCTCTCTTGGACCTGAAGTGCACGAACCTCGGGTATTTGAAGTAAAATATCCTTGGCAACATCATTCTTATGACGAACAGCTAACTTAAGCAACTCATTCGACTTAGCAGTCACTAGCGCTCCGATAGATTGAATGCTGATTAAAAAATCCATATCTTCTTCTATCGTTTCAGGATTCTTCTGAATCATATGTCTAACCATACAAAGATAAAGCTCTGCTTCTTCTTTTGTTTTTAGATCAAATTCTTCTTCAGGATTGTCTTGCTGGAAGGTTAATTGATTATTTTGAAGTTTCTTAATTTCATGTGGTATAAACCAGCAAGCTATACTAAAAACTCGATAAGCACAGGCATCCAGCATCGCTTGTTTTTTGTTGCTTTCTAGAAGCATAGCAAGCTGATTAAACAGCTCACCATGTCCATATTGAGCTGCCTCAAAAACAAGCGCATAATCATTTGCTTCAATCATATCCTGAATGATATGAGACTCATTTTTATAATCATCAAAAAAGTGCTGAAGCAGCGCTTTGTTTCCAAATACGAGCGTAAGTAATAATTGTTTATCGCGTGCTATATCAAGCTTCGTAAAAAAACCGAATAACTCATCCGCTTTCATCGCTCGATGACCATAAGCAATCGCAAACCAAGTCGTATATTGATCTTGAGGGGTTAAATTATCTGGTATCAGCTGCTCTAGATTCTCGAATTCTGGAACTGCTAACATCAATCTGATTTGATAATCTTTAATCTCACCATAAAAATCCTTATGCCATACATCAGATGGTATTAAATAAACCAAGGGATGGTGGCTTCTTTTTAATTCGGAATCGAACCTCATGATATAAACCTCTTAAAATCGCACAACAAAATAGCGCTTTATTTTAGCACTTAGAGATATATCAAGTCAATCAGCCTATCGGAAGGCAGTCGTCTTGATAATGAAGTTACAAGATTTGGCTGAAAAAATAGGGATTACCCTTCAAAACTTATCGATTTTAAAAACAGGTAAAGCCAAAGCAATTCGTTTTTCTACGCTTAAGCAGATTTGTAAACACTCACCTTACGCACTGGCATGACAGCTTCAGTGCGTAAGCTTTCTATTTTTTAAAATCACGATAGAAATTTTCATGCATTCCAAGACCTAATAGCATTCTTTCTTCTGGGATCCATTCATAAGCTAATAATAATTCTTGTTTGTTTATTTTAAATTTATAAACATAAACACCAGCTAAATCACCTTTTTTTTGTTTTCCAATCATTGAATTAACAATAATTTCTTTAATGGCTTTATCTACTATTTGTCGATGTGTTTTATGAAGCTTTTTATAGGCTTTTTTAAAAGCTGGCATTTGATGAACAGAAACAGCCTTAATTCCCATATCACTCCTCATCAAAATGAAAAGGCTCAGCCAGTGATCTATCTGAGTTTTTAGAAATTAATAATTCTTTCACAAATTCAATGGGTAAATCAGGATTATCTAGTGCACACCGACCTACTTTAGCCCAAAACTCTATTTGTCCTGGTATTGAGCGACATTCCGCTTTTGCTACTTTTTTTGCATCATTATAGATTTCATCATCAATTCTAATTGGAATACCCATAACAACTCCCCGTGGTCATATACTACAATTGTAGCGTATTGCACGAGAAGTATCAATCAAACCCGACCCCACAACACGATAGATTAGCGATAAGCCGCACTTGGTTTATCACTAGATCCCGGAGATTCCGGTTTTGTATCTCTTTCAGAAAAAAATAAGCCCGGTGTCGTATAAGCGCTATACGCACTTGCACCTAAAACCGTTAGATAAGAGAGCGCCCAAAGGTTGCTTCTAAAACCTTTTGAGGCAGTGGGTTTAACCAAAGCAAGCATGAATATAGCTGAAACACTTTTCATCGCAAAACTAAGCTGGGATTGATTTAATTTTTTTGTAGTTGGTTCGCCTAAGCCCTCAGTGCGCGTTTCTTTAACTTCTTTCTTAGGTGTTGCTTTCGCTTCATCTGCAGTGAAATCCGAAGCTTCAAGTTCAGATATAGGAGAAAGGGAGTCAGATCTGTTCTCTTGCCTAGCGGTTATTTCTTTAATAGATTCTTCAACAAAATTTTTATCTTTAACTTGATGCATAAAATAATACCTAGCCCTACTGAAAGTGGGCACTAATCATATACTAAAGCACTAAAAGGAGCAAACAACTTAATAAAAAAGCTTTTTACTGGATTATATCACGCGCAACAACACCCGAAGTGCGCGATGCGCATCTAAGCTGATTTGATCTCGAAAAATTAAAACCTGAAGCTTTGATTCGCCTTCAAAAACAAGCCAGATAAGCCATCCAAAATCAAATTTTATACGTGCTGTTTTATATATTTCAAATTGCGTAGGTGTTTGATAGATTTGCCATTGTTGCTGGATATATTCTATGCGAACGCAAAACGCACCCGGCGTTTTTAAACGCGATAAATATATAAAATAAGCACTAAAACAGAAGCTTAAAATAAAACTAAATAAGCCATAAAAATCAGACGTAAATAACGCAATCGCAACCACAGCATACATCAGCATCAAAAGTTTTTGATAATCTTTTGATGCTTTAAGGTTTACCGTAACGTTGGATAAGGGCGACCAGGTGCTTGAAGGCTTCATCTTCGACAATTTCATATCCCATAAACCAAGCATATAAATCAGGATCAGGCTCATGCAGCAAACACTCGAATGTAGTTTGCTCTTCAGGCGTTAATGCATCCCAATGCGTACGCATAAAGCGTGATAAAATTAAATCTAATTCCAACATGCCGCGCCTGCAACGCCACATGAGTTTCGCTTTTTCATCTGTTGATAATTGATTATTCGTCATAAAATTCACAAAATTAAGTATCTATTATATCCAACTGGCATCGTTTGGATATTTTCCAAATCATGAGCTTTTTATATTTTCCAACTTGATAGGTTTTAGACCCAGAACAACGTGCTTTTCGTTTACCATAAAAATAAACTTGCTCGAACTTCAGTGTATAAATACCTGGTTTATATAAACCCTCACTTTTACAATCCATTTGCTTCAGATGCCCGATTGAAACAGAATCACTGCTATCACAAGAAGCATCGCCCTGAAAATGAAAATTATAAAACACCATGTCTTTTGTTGTATTTGCAATCACATGCCTGATGGGCAAAATGTTTTGGGCATGCGTTATCATGCTCAAACCTAACAAACAAAAGCATATAATTTTTTTAAGCAGCATCACTCAATCTCTAAGGCAAATCAGACAGCACATCTTTCGCTGGAACATATGCATAATCCAAATCACGTGCGACTGCTTCATATGTGATTTTACCTTGATGCACATTAAGCCCTGCCATTAAATGTGGATCGCTTAATAAAGCCACTTTTAAACCTTTGGTCACCAAATTTAAGATATACGGCAGGGTTGCATTATTTAATGCAAAGGTCGACGTCCTAGGTACGGCACCTGGCATATTCGCCACACAATAATGCACAACACCTTCTTCAACATACGTTGGTTCTTCATGCGTTGTAGCACGACTGGTTTCAAAACATCCGCCTTGGTCAATTGCAATATCCGCCACCACAGAGCCTGGTCGCATGGTTTTTAACATATCACGTGTGACCAAACGAGGTGCTGCAGCACCTGGGACGAGTACCGCACCAATCACTAAATCAGCATCTGCTACATACTGCTCAAGCGCTTCACTTGTAGAATAAATCGTATTTAGTTTAGAACCAAACTGAAAATCGAGTACGCGAAGTCTTGATAAAGACCTATCTAACACCGTCACACGCGCTTCCATGCCCATTGCCATACGTGCTGCATTGGTTCCGACAACACCCCCGCCAATCACAACCACGTTCGCAGGTGCCACACCTGGTACGCCACCGAGCAAAATACCCGAGCCGCCTTCAATCATTTCTAAACAATGTGCACCTGCCTGAATAGACATGCGTCCTGCAACTTGTGACATGGGTGTTAAAAGTGGTAAACCACCTCCTGCTTCGGTCACTGTTTCATACGCAATAGCACTCACGCCGGACTCTTTTAATAACCGTGTTTGCATTGGGTCTGGTGCTAAATGTAAATAAGTAAATAATATTTGGCCTTCACGCAAGCGTCTGCATTCGCTAGGTTGAGGTTCTTTGACTTTAATCACTAAATCCGCGCGCGCAAATATCTCATCTGCAGTATCGACCATTTCAGCGCCTGCTGCTTCATAGGCTTCATCTGTAATACCAATACCAAGCCCTGCACGTCTTTCAACAATCACTTCGCTGCCAGCACGTATAATTTCACGAACACTACCTGGTACTAACCCAACGCGTGCTTCTTGTGCTTTAATTTCTTTTGGAACACCTACTAACATATGATTACCCCTTAACTTTCTTTATTAATTCTGGCACAACAGTAAATAAATCACCGACCAGTGCATAATCCGCCACCTGAAAAATAGGTGCATCTTCATCTTTATTAATTGCAACAATCACCTTGGCACCTTTAATGCCCGCTAAGTGCTGCACAGCACCTGAAATACCGACTGCAATATATAAACTCGGTGCGACAATTTTACCCGTTTGACCGACTTGATGTGAATTTGAGATAAAGCCTGCATCGACTGCTGCACGTGAGGCGCCTACTGCCGCCCCTAAAACATCAGCTAAATCTTCAATTAATTTAAATTGCTCAGCACTTTGAAGCCCACGCCCCCCTGAAACCACCCGTTTAGCACTGGTTAATTCAGGGCGTATTGATTCTGGTTTTGAAGCACTGATAAATTGCGTGTTTTTTGCCTCAAATACAGTATTTAATACTTCTATTTGAGCCGGTGTTTGTGTATCAGTCACAGCATCAAATGCTGTCGTTCTAATGCTTAAAATTTTGAGTTTATCTAACACACGTACAGTTTCAATCGCATTCCCTGCATAAATGGGATGTTCGAACGTATTTTGATCTATGATTTGAGTTACATCTGAGACTTGTGTCACATCACACATGGCCGCCACACGTGGTAATACATCTTTACCAAACGTTGTTGCAGGTGCGAGTAAAGCATCTATATTGCCTAAACACTCTAGTTGCGCATGAATTAACGCGCTTAAATTTTCAGCCAATGGATGTTCATAGCATGCATTATCAGCTAAACACACACAGCTCACACCCGATAATTTGGATACCTCATCGGCCACGGCTTTACAATTAAATCCCGCAACCAAGACAACGACTTCATCACCTAAGGCATTTGCTGCAGCAAGTACATGTGCTGTAGCAGGAGAAAACGTTTGATTATCATGTTCTGCTAAAACTAAAACACGCATGTTCCAGACTCCTTTTTAAAACATTTAAAGCACTTTAGCTTCATCACGTAATTTTTCGATTAATTCATCAACCGATGCAACTTTAATGCCTGCTTGCCTCACCGGTGGCGATTTGACAGATAATATGTTTGTGTGTGGTTTTAAATCTAAATTTAAATCAACCAAGGCAATTTGATCAAGCGGCTTTTGTTTGGCCTTCATGATATTGGGCAAACTCGCATAACGTGGTTTATTTAAACGCAAGTCCGTACTCACAACAGCTGGCAAATTAACAGCGATTGTTTCAAAGCCTGTATCGACTTCGCGTGTTACTGTGAGTTTATCTGCATCAAATTTAATCTCTGATGCAAAAGTTGCTTGAGGCCAACCGAGTAATGCTGCAAGCATTTGAGGGGTCTGATTATTATCACCATCAATAGCTTGTTTACCCATTAATACTAAATCAGGTGTTTCTTTTGTAACAATTGCTTGTAATATTTTTGCTATATGAAGTGCTGGATATATTATATTTGATTCTGGCAATTCGACTAAAATACTGCGATGTGCGCCAAGTGCTAATGCATGTCTTAAGGTTTCTTGGCATATTACAGAGCCAATTGTGACAGCAATCACTTCATCTGCCATGCCTTTTTCAACCAAACGCAATGCTTCTTCGATTGCAATTTCATCAAACGGATTCATGGCATGCTTAACTTGCGCTGTTTCAACGCCATCTTCTGTGGGTTTAACGCGTATTTTCACATAAGGATCTATGACCCGTTTCACCGGCACCAAAATCTTTTTTGGCATATCTCTCGTCCCTCATCAAAACAAAAAAGGCATCTTGCCAGAGATTGACGAGAGACGTCAACTAATCATCACTAATTCACGACACGCCATGCGCCATCGGCTGTACGACACGCCTTACCATAAATTTGCTCTTGCTTGCCGCCAATGTTGGCATACGTGGTATATTCACGACAAGGTTGCTCCGCTCGATAATAGGTTCGCGTTGGGGTCACACGATATTGATTGCCTGTATCTGGATTTTTCCAACGAGCTGTTTTTCCTGTCGCTGTACTCTCCAGTGCATGCTGCACTTCGAGCTGATCTTGTTTATCCATGTGTTGCCCTATTTTTCCACCTAAAACAGCCCCAATAAATGCGCCTGTTGCAGCCGCTGCAACCTGTCCTGAGCCACTCCCTATTTGACTCCCTAAAAGCCCGCCTGCAACGCCACCTGCAAGCATGCCTGTGCTTTCATTATTTAACGGCAAACAACCTGTTAGCACAATCAATCCTAAAACACTTAAGTATTTTTTTTGATGCATTGTTTATAACTCCTTTTAAAACAAACTAAATCACAACCGCTTGTGCACGAACACGAGGTGATATTTGTGTGAGCAGTTCATATCCTATCGTACCTGCAGCACGAGCAATGCGTTCAACTGGCAAATTCGCACCCCAAAGCTCCACACGATTTCCTATTGTTATTTCTTTAAAATCCGTGATATCAATCATTAACATATCCATAGAAACACGCCCAACAATCGGTACAAATTGATTTTCTATATAAACCGGTGTATTCGGTGCAATATGGCGTGGATATCCATCGCCATATCCGACAGCAACAACAGCTATTTTTGATGGTCGTTCAGCCTGCCAAGTTGCGCCATACCCAACCGTCTCACCGGGTAAAATATCATGTATCGCTGTAATTTTAGATATCAATTGCATCACAGGTTTTAAACCAATAGATGTACCATCTTGATCAAAAAAAGGAGATACGCCATACAGCATAATCCCTGGACGCACGACATCGAAAAGTTTGTCTGTATTTGCATAAGATAAAATCGCAGCAGAATTGGCAATGCTTTGGGTTAAAGCACTAACACCTTGTAAATCTTGAAAAATTTGATATTGCAATTGATTTTGTGTGCTTTGGGGTGTGTCCGCTGAAGCAAGATGCGTCATCACCGTAATAGTATTGTCTATCCATGGGCAGGTTTTAAGTGCCGCAATCACATCAGATGCCTCATCTGGCATAAAACCTAATCGGTGCATACCCGTGTCTATTTTGACCCAGACACGAACAGGCTTATCTAGCGGTGTATTTAAAAGCCATTCCAGTTGCATTTTTTCATGTATAACTATTTCGAACTTAAGCTTTACAACCTCTGCTAACTCATCCGGTGTAAAAACACCTTCAAATAAAATACAAGGCTTTTGCGTGTACTGTCTAACAGCGATTGCTTCTTCAAGGCTCGCAACCCCAAATGCATCTAGATTATCTTCAAGCGCCGGTACCACAAACGGCACGCCACATGCATACGCGTCAGCCTTAACCATCGCAACAATTTGTTGCTTTGGCGCACACGCTCGAACGCTTGCAAGATTATGCTTGAGTGCTGATACATCAACCGCTATATGTGTCGGTCGAGCCATCGTTGACTCCCCCTTGTGATTGATAGCCTTGAAACGCCAAATCTTCAAAACGCGTATATTGCCCTAAAAACGCCACGCGTACTTTTCCGATAGGGCCGTTTCTTTGTTTTGCAATAATAATTTCAGCACTGCCTTTATCAGGGCTTTCTTCGTTGTATACTTCGTCTCGATAAATAAAACAAATTAAATCGGCATCTTGCTCAATCGCACCAGACTCTCGTAAGTCAGACATCACAGGTCGTTTATCTTGCCGCTGCTCAAGACTACGATTAAGCTGTGACAGTGCAATAACAGGCACTTTAAGCTCTTTGGCCAATGCTTTTAAGCTACGCGAAATCTCAGAAATTTCAGCTGCACGATTATCTGCTCTGAACCCCGGGACTTTCATGAGCTGCAAATAATCAATTACGATTAATCCAAGCGGGCCCTGCTCTTTGACTAAACGCCTTGCACGTGCACGCAGTTCTGCAGGACTCAATGATGCCGAATCATCAATATATAAATTTGCCTCTGACAGCATATGTACCGTTGAGGTTACACGCGACCAATCATCATCGTTGAGTTTACCTGTTCGAATATGGTTTTGGTCAATTCGACCCAATGACGACATCATCCGCATCGCAAGCGAGTCAGAAGGCATCTCCATCGAAAACACCAAAACAGGTTTTTTGACCTCGAGCGCTGCATGCTCTGCAATGTTCATCACTAAACTCGTTTTACCCATGGATGGCCGACCTGCAACAATCACTAAGTCCGATTCTTGTAGGCCTGAGGTGAGCTCATCTAAATCAGTAAGTCCCGTCGGCAAACCCGTAATCGCCGTGCCTTTATGAAATAATGCATCAATTTTTTCAACAGCCCGCACCACAACCGACTGCATGGCTTCAGGACCACCCTCTGAAGCTGTCTGTTCCGAAATTGCAAAAACACGTGTTTCTGCAAAATCGAGAATATCAGATACTTCTCGCTCACCTGGCTGATACGCTGCATCTGCAATTTCACCAGCAACCCCTATGAGTTGTCGCTGCACTGATTTTGCACGCACAATGTCAGCATAAGCCGCGACATTTGCAACACTTGGGGTATTATTCGCAAGCTCAAATAAATAGGCCTCGCCCCCTGCCTCGTCAGCTTGGTTCGTTGATTTTAAACCATCTAATATCGTCACAACATCAAACGGTTGATTTTTAGAGACTAAATTTGAAATACATTGAAATAACAAACGATGCTCTGTGCGATAAAAATCCGCATCACAAAGTTTATGTCCGATTTTATCCCAGACTTGGTTATCCAGCATTAACCCCCCTAAAATTGCTTGTTCAGCTTCAGCTGAGTGCGGTGGGCGCTTAACGAAATCGGGTGCTTGTTGTCGTGCTTTTGTTTCTGCCATAATTTTTAACTTACTTTTTAATTAATTCATACAAGAAAGATGCTAGTGTAACGTGTTTTCAACTTATTTATAATCATAAAATATGAAACGACTGACACGATTTAAATTTATGCTTTGGTCATTTGGAAAAACCAAGGTGCCATTAATCGGTTATGTTAAGCCGAAACTCATACAATTAGATGACAAAAAAATTGTCATTAAATTGCCGTGCTCTAGGCGCAATAGAAATCATTTAAATTCAATGTATTTTGGTGTTTTAACCATAGGCGCTGATTTAGCAGGCGGATTTCACGGACTATATCATGCCAAACAAAGCGGGCTTAATGTCTCACTAGCATTTAAGTCTTTTGAGGCAAACTTTATTCGCCGCCCTGAATCAGATGTATATTTCGTGAGTGAAATGGGGAGTATGGTAAAAAGTATGATTGCTGAATCAAAAGAAACAGGCCTTCGTGTGAATCAAATTATTATTGTAAAAGCTTATGTTAATTATTTTAATTCATCTAAATCTGAAGAAGTAGCACACTTTAAATTAGAGTTATCTTTAAAAACAAATAAATAATAAATAAAGTTATCCACACATTCCGTGGATAACTCTGTGTGTTACTTGAAGATTAAATTCAAATAAGTTTTATGCACGCTCCCAAATTTGGGTCCGTCCTAAAATCGGCAGCCCAACATACCCTCGCACATAAAGTTTATTCCCTTTTTGAATCATTCTGGCGTGATAAATTTTTCCTGTTTTGGGATCAAGAATTTCCCCACCACCCCAACTGCCACCTTTGTGTTCTTTCAGCCCCCAAATAAACATTAAGTTTTTAATCGGCTTATTTTTAAAGGCACCCGGACATAATTTACAAATGCCTGTGTCACCTGTTTCAGCATACACACGAGTGATTTTTCCTGACAACTCATCATGATTTAAACTCAAATGCACTTCGGAGCGTTTTTTACCTGTTTTATCATCGATAGTAATCCAATCACCGACTGGCGCTTTTGCCATGATTGATGAGACATAAAAAACGGCTAACACCGACCACAAAAAAACTTGTTTTTTCTTCATGTAAAGCTCCTTATTTAAAAATGCATTTAAATGCAGTAAGAGCATAAGTGATGCCTTAAACCCTGTCGAGCTTTTTGATGTAAGTAGATGATTTTATAAAAAAACTATGTTACGGTTTAGAATATGACACGGGACGGCGTCTATCTTCATGACGAGTGATACCATTACTTTTCAATTAGGAACTCATTATTTATCACGGGTCGCATTACGTGTTGAACGTCTATTACTCACCATTCAAGAAGCCAGTACCGAGCAGCACCCTGTTATTCATCATGCGGCACTCCATGATATATTCGAACTCATTAAACTCACAGAAAAACCAGAACTTAAAAGCCGCTTTTTACAAGAATTCATGCGTCTTCAGCATGCTCAAAAAACAAACATTCCTGCGCTTTCCAATCAAATACAAGATTTAAGTCAACTCGCCGGACAGTTTGGCGGGGAGATTTATAACAACCCGTTTTTGCATGCCACAGGCTTAAGCCTCGCTGCACACAGCTCAGAAAGTGAATTATACGCGCCCCAATTATTATTTTGGCTCGAATCCAATGCGAATACGCGACAAACTGATTTAATGCACTGGCTAAAACAATTTGAGCCATTACAAGCAGCGATTCAAGTGTATTTATCCTTGCTTCGAGACTCAGCAAAATTTGAAGAAATCACACCTGAAAATGGATTTTACCAACGTCCCTTACCACACAATCCTAAAACGTCATGTCATTTGATTTTGGTGCGTATTAAAAAGAAGAACAGCCAAATTCCTAAAATGCAAATTGGTTACCATGGTTTAAGCTTAAGAATTTGCGAAGCCAAAACCATGCAGGAAATTCACGAACAAAGCAGCCCGCTTGAATTATCTATTTGTGAGCTTTAAGGCGCATCCGTTAATCTATTTTCACTGGGTAAGAAATCTTTTCTGTTTAAGCCCATTACAACAGCCAGTGCACCTGCCACATAAATAGAAGAATACGTTCCGACAACAATGCCTATCATAAGCGCCAAAGAAAAGGCATGAATTGCTTCACCGCCATATACAAACAACGCCACCACAACAAATAACGTTAAGACAGATGTCATAATCGTTCTTGAAAGCGTTTGATTAATTGATGTGTTCATGATTTCAACAGGTGTTGCGCGTCTTATTTTCACGAAATTTTCGCGCACTCTATCAAAAACCACAATCGTGTCATTCAGTGAGTAACCAATCACGGCCAATAAACCTGCGAGTGACTTTAAATCAAAATCAATTTTAAAAAAGGCAAATACACCTAAAATCAGTACCGGATCGTGAATTAATGCAACTGCTGAGCTAAAAGCTAGACGATATTCAAATCGCAGAGCAATATAAATCATGGTTGCAAGTAATGAAATAAATATGGCCAAAGCGCCTTTGGTTGCAAGCTCTTGTCCAACTTGCGGCCCCACAAATTCCACTCGCTTTTTCTCAGCACCGGGTAAAACATGCATTACTTTTTCA
The DNA here is from genome assembly GCA_033791145.1 of Legionella sp. GTDB lineage: Bacteria > Pseudomonadota > Gammaproteobacteria > Legionellales > Legionellaceae > JAALKW01. The sequence goes on along the minus strand of JASJHH010000172.1, from coordinate 7,208 downwards.
ACAAGATGCGTGACATCTTCACCAGCCCTCGGTGCAATGCTAATTAATACGTCTTTTGAGGTGCCGTAGCGCACGACCTGCACGTCTTTAAAACCAACTGATGAGAGTTGCTGACGTATTGCACTTAAATCAGCTGCATCTCGATACGCCACTTCAATTTGCGTGCCGCCTGTAAAATCCAACCCAAAGGTTAAACCATTAATAGCCAAAGCCCCGATAGACAACAAAAAAATCAACCCTGACAGTAACGCCGTAACACGACGTGCACCCATAAAATCAATATTCGAGTTTGAATTAAAAAACTCCACTAAAATCCCCTTTTAATGCTTTATTTAAATATTAAATACCGATTGAAAGTTTTTTGACGTTTCGGCGACCATAAATTGCATTGACCATGCCCCGTGTATACGTCACACCGGTCAGCATTGAAGTTAATAACCCAAGCGACAGTGTCACTGCAAACCCACGAACAGGCCCTGTTCCAACTGAAAACAAAACAATGGCTACAATCATTGTTGTTACATTGGCATCCAAAATCGTTGAAAACGCACGATCGTATCCTGCATAAATAGCCGCTTGTGGCGATAAGCCAGCTCGCAGTTCTTCTCGAATACGTTCATAAATTAAGACATTGGCATCCACCGCCATCCCAACGGTAAGCACAATGCCTGCAATGCCTGGCAATGTAAGTGTTGCACCTAAAAGTGACAGCAAAGCACTCAGTAAAATTAAATTTAAAACCAGAGCAACATTAGCAATCAAGCCAAATAAGCGATAATACACAAGCATCGAAAGTAAAATCAGTAACATGCCTATCTCAAGTGACACCATACCGCGATGGATATTCTCTTGACCCAAGGTTGGCCCAACCGTTCGCTCTTCGATTGGATAAATCGCCGCAGGCAATGCCCCTGCACGCAATAACAAAGATAAATCAGCTGCTTCTTTTGTGTCATGCAGACCTGTGATTTGAAAGCTATTTCCAAGGGCACTTTGAATCACAGGTGCGCTAATTACACGTTCTTCATGATGTGTAATTCGCTTGGTTTCACCGTTAATGGTTTGCAGTGTTGTTCTGGTTTCAACAAAAACAATCGCCATACGTTTACAAATGCTTGCACGTGTTGCTTTTGTAAATAATGCCTCACCACCGCCACCGAGCTGAATAGAAACAGCCGGACTTGCACTTTGTTGATCAAAACTCGACATCGCACTGGTAATTGAGTCGCCACTTAAAACCACCTGGCGCATCAGTAAAATAGGCTGGCCATCCATCATATAAAACTTGGTTCCAACGGGTATAGCGCCTGTTTTTTTCGCAATCACCGGATCGTGCTCTGAATCAACCAAATGAAACTCAAGCGTTGCAGTGCCACCCAAAATTTGTTTGGCTCTGGTTGCATCTTGTATACCTGGCAAATCAACCGCAACACGTGTTGCACCTTGTTGCTGAACGACTGCTTCGCCAACGCCAAGCTCATTCACACGATTTCTTAAAATACTCATGGTTTGATCAATCGTATTTTGACGTACTTTCGAAAGCTCAGCTTCTGAAAGAGATAATACAATTTCAAGCCTTTCTTTCGATGATTTCAGTAACAAATCAGGAAAATCGGTTTTTAAATAGGCATTTGCTTTTTGTTTTATTTCATCTGTTTTGAACCGTACTTCAATACCACGCTCTGGTACATAACGAATCCCCGAATACCGAAGCTCTGCATCGCGAAGACCACGCCCTATGCTTTTTAATAAGCCTTCATAACGTCGCGTTAAAACACTATCGACATCAACTTCTAATAAAAAGTGTACCCCGCCCCGCAAATCAAGCCCTTGCCTCATGGGCTCAGCCCCGAGTCTTGAAAGCCACTTAGGGGTAGAAGGCAATAAATTTAAAGCAACCGTATAATCAGGACCTAAACTTGATTTAATCACATCACGTGCAAGCAGCTGAATATCGGTAGACGCAAAGCGCACCTCAAGCCGTTCAGAGTCTGCCGTAATGTTCTTATATTTAAGATGTGCTAAATCAAGCACTCGCTCAACTTTTGCTTTTAAAGCAGTGGGTAAAATAGGTGTTTTTGATGAGACTTGTACGGCAGGCTCTTCGCTATAAATATTCGGAATCGCATAAACAAGTCCCACTAGGACCAACAAAACGAGGGTTATATTCTTCCATAATGGGTACTTGTTCTGCATGATAAATCTCTTTTTTACTTATTATTAATTTAAAGCAATCTATTCAAAAACCACTCAAAGCGCGGCAAGTGTTCCTTTCGGTAACACGGCACTCACAGCACTACGCTGTAATGTGATTTCTGTGCTTTCTGAAATAGCCACTTTTAAATATTGCTCATCTAATTGCACCACACGTCCTAAAATTCCAGAAGAAGTCGCAATTTCATCGCCCTTTTCAATTTTATTAATTAAATCACGATGTTCTTTAGCACGTTTGTTTTGTGGACGAATCAACATAAAATAAAATAAAACAAAAATAACGCCAATCATCACTAAAGAAAATGTGCCGTCTCCTTGTGCTGCCTGTGCACCAGCTGTATCTGCCACTGCATTCGAGATTAAAAAACTCATTGATTACCCCCCATAAAATTCAGGTCACATCATATCGGGATTTAATCCATCCGTAAATAAAATCCACCGCAAATATATTTGAATAAATATTAAACATAATCTATATATTAAATGACAGACTCATTTGATTTTAGGTGCTCAAAGGTAATGCAGGAGTTATTTTATGCCTATTCATATAGGTTTTAACGACTTAAATTACATGAATTCGCAGGATGAAGGCGACACTGTATCGCGAAAAATAAAAAATCAAATCACATTTAGCCAGCTCCATTCTAAAATACAAGCATCAGCCCCCGAGCAATCTTATATTTTTAAATTATTTAAACAAGCTGCCCAACAAAACCTTAAAATTAAAAATTTTATCAAAGAAAATAAAATAGACGCATTGGCAGAAAAAAGTTTTCTTAGCAATTTATGGCATGCAGGCACTATCAATCATCAACTAAATGAATTTTATCCACTCATGAATGAAAAATTTAATATGGTGATTACGTTAGATTTAAATCAAATAAAAATAACAGACCAAACATCAAAAAACACAGCAACGCTATTAGCACAATATATTGAAAGCCTCGAAATTTTGTTACCTGAGAAAAAAAGAGCTGAGCTCACCCAAAAAAAAGATGTTTTAAATCAAATAATAAATGCTTACAAACCAGAAACACGCGTGCAACAAGCAACGAGCTTCTTCAGAAACAACAAAGCCAACAAGCCATCCGAAACAAAAATCAAACAAATTAAAGAAAAATTCCAAACACAGCTTGACCTTTTCATAGCAAAGACAACATCACTTGAAGACAGACAAAAAAAGAGTCATGAGCCTGATAGATATACCAATGCAATAAAAGACGCGAACAATTTTATTGCAGCACTAAATACAGATAAAAAAGTATTTGAAACAAATCACAATATCAACGCCTTCCAAGAAGCAATACAAAAAACCTGTAGTCAATATGAAAACCAAGAAAGTTTTGCAACAAACCGTTCGGAGCGCTGGTTTAGAACGGGGGTTGCTGAGCCTTTTGAAACAGTTAAAACAAACTTACGGAGCCTCTTCCAAGTCGCTAATCAATCTTACAGCCCAAGCTTTTTCAAACCCGAAAAAACAGATACAACCAAATCATTTGAAACACTTCGAGATAATTTAAAAGTATTAGATGATAAATCTGAAAAGAAAGCGTCAAAAAAGCTGAAGTAGGTTGCGTTTTATTTGTATTCTATGTATACTATATTACCACCAATAAGCAAGGCGATATTCTTATGCCATTTCAATTAACAACAACAGACCTCTACTACATGACTGGAAAAGATTCAGGGGAAGCGCTTTCAAGAACCGGGAATGCTGAAGTTGCATTCAAAAAACTTCAGCATGAACTTAAGAAAACAGGCGAAAAAAATTGTGACCCAGAAACGATTAAGTTCGAAGCAGCACATAATGACGCAGGAGAAGCAGTAGAAAGTTTTTTTACTGAAAATAAGATAGACCGTAAAGATCAAGTAGCCACTGCGGCTAAAATTGCATTTCTAAGGCTTTGGAATAGCACCGAATTAGATCGCCTGTATACTCTAACTAACAAAACCTTTGACACCGTTCTCGATATCAATGTAGAGGAAATACAAACAGACACAGAGGCGAAAAAAAAATCAGTCTCTGAACTCGTAACATTTATAGAAAGCCTTAAACGCTTATTGCCTGAAGAAATTAGAGGTCCTCTTATAGAAAAAATAAAAGCTATAGAAGATAAATTAAAGCCTACATTATCCAAGAAAAATTCAGAATCGAAAACACCCCCAGACAATCAAAAAGCTTTGAATATCACCTCTTTTGAAGCGCTCAATCTGTATATAGAAAAAGAACTTCCTCCTCTTAAAGATGAAACACTTGAAAACCAGCTTAAACGTTATCAAAACTTAAAAAAATCTGCTCTAGAAATTTTTAATAACTTAATGGAAAAATTAGTAGAGGATCCAAAAAGTGAACCAAAAAAGAAAACTTCCTTCTTCAGGAAGAATCAACCTGACAAGCAACAGGGTCAACAAGAAAAATCTTCCGAATTACGAAATAGTATTACTCAGGCTATTAACAAAGTTAGTAAGGAACTAAAGAAAAAAACCATTCTCTCTGAATTCGATAAGAGCCTAGAGGATTTTGAATCAAACGTTAAGGGACTTAAATGTACCGCTGAAATGACAAAGTCTACAAACGCCTTCATCGATGAATTAAAAAAACACAGGAACAATTTTGATGCACATGAACATTCAAAACCATTCAAACAGAACACTAAAGATACATGTGAGAAATATAAAAAAATTTATAGCAAAAAAACTTGGTTCAAAAAACATATTGATGAACCTTTTGAAAAACTAAAAAACAAGCTCTATCAGCTTCTTAGGTGGCTTTTGGGGAAACCTGGCTTATTCAAACCAAAACCAAGTCTTCTTGATGAGTTTGAAATCCTTCAAGAGAAACTACTTAAAGCACTTGAAGAAAAAACAGATCAAATAAAGCCCCCGCAAAATAGAAGCTAGATGAAGCGAGCGCCTGTTTTGCCTCAGCCCGCCCTGACAATCTCCTTAGGGCGTGCTGAAAAATGATAAGCACCGCACTTCAAAAATCAGGTGATATTTTTATAGCGTTACGACATATTCTTGTTAAAATACAATTCAACGTCTACATTTAAAACACAGGCAACCTACTTGGATATTTGAATGCCGGATGATGAAGATGATGATGAATATGAAGATTCAGATTCTGGGGAATACTTCAGTGCTGAAGAAGGTGAGGATGAGGAAGAACGGACGGCGCCCCCAAAGAAACATCAGAAAATCAATCAAGAGAAGATAGTCCTCGACTCCCGAGCTGATTTAAACTACGCGTATGAAAAGGATGGTGGCAAACAAGAAACAAGACGAGAAATAGCAGAAGATGCCTTCACTACATTCAAAAACATAATAGAACAGCTCGGGCAGTCGAACTGCAACAAAGAAGTGTGGACTTTTTTCACGGAAATTAAAAAGATAAAAGAAGAAATTAATAAGCTTTATGAAAAACACGATATAAACCCTAAAAACTACGCTCCAATGCTAGGAACACTTGCCAAACTAAAAGTATCGCCTTTTTCTAGCGCACAAGATGCAGAAGATGTAGCGACTTTGACAGAGCTCAACAACAAGATTTTCAATACCGTACTTGACATCGATCTAGACAATATCCAAACAGATACAGCGCATCAAAAAAACTCGGTCGCTGCGCTCATCCACTTTATTGAACCCCTCGGACTTTCAATACTTCCTAAAAAAAGAAAACCCCTTACAGAACAGAGAAACGCCATAATTAATTTAGCGCCTGAATTAGCTTCTTTAGTTCCTGAATTACCTTCTAATGAAGTATCCCTTAAATTTAACTCTTTTCATGCACTTAAAGCGTATACAAAAACAGAATTTAAAGCCATTCCAGGTGAAAAGCTAGAAAAACAACTTGAACGCTATCAAAAATTAAAAACGGTTATTAAAGAAAACAATGAACTTTTAACTGAACACACAGAAAGTAACCCTGGTTTGATAGCCTTTTACGCCTCCTATATACCCTTTATAGGTTCGCCTATAAGTCGGTGGTTTGAAACTGATTTTGAGAAGGAATTAATGCAAGACATAAAAGCAGAAATTCTGTCTACCTTTAATACTAAGATACAGCCTTTCATCGACAGCGTTAATGAACTAGAGAAAAAGAGTAAGTCTAAAAACAAGGACAAAATTACCACCATTGATGAAGCAAGAAAATTTACAGACGCATTAAAACGACATCTTGATGATTTTGAAATAAATAACGATGCAGAGGCGTTTAAAGCAAAGCTAAAAACCGCTTTCCGCAAATACGAGCAGACTGAAAGCTTTAAAAAATATAGTTCAAAATCTTGGTTTAAAACATATATCCTCAAGCCTTTTGAAACACTAAAAATCAGCCTAAACGGACTAATCGGTTTATTTTCGTCCGCACCTGGTTTTTTTAAACCCCCAAAAGAAAGCCTCCTCGATAAGTTTGAAAAACTTAAAGACGATATAGCGTCGACAAAGGAAAAACCTGCGAAAAACAACAAAAACAATTCAGCTTGATTTATTTAAGGGCATGCTCTATTCTTTACATTATGCATTTAATTGTAACGGAGTGTGTTCTTTATGCCTATCAATATAAATAGTGTTCTTGATCTTTACCCTATGACGAAGTCCGATAAAGACGAAGAGCAGACGCGACTCGCTAAGGCGAGAGAAGCATTCCTTGTATTGCAACAGAATATAGCTACCCTAGGTGAAAACGGGGCCAATTCAGGGGTCACTACTTTTATCAAAACATACCAAGATATCAATAATGAGATAAATAATTTCATTTTAAATTTTATAGGAAAAACTGAAGAAGAAATAAATGAATTAAGTCTGACAGAGCAAGCGGCACTTACTACAAGGACTCTAGCTTCTTTTGCATCCCCATTCGATAGCACGCATCGTGATAAACTATTCGCGCTAGTCAACAAGAGTTTTAATTCTGTGCTTGAAATCGATATAGAAAAAATGAAATCAACCTCAGAAAATGAAAATAGTTCGATTTCTGCGCTCATATCCTTCAT
>JASJHH010000171.1:0-4604 GCA_033791145.1 Legionella sp. | reverse complement strand
GCACTTTAAATGCAGAGCTTAAATGCTTAGCTGGGCCGCCAGGAGAACGATGAACAAAAATACGTAATAATATTGGCGTTTCTTGGGAAATATCTAACGTAGAGGCTGAGGGGTATAAAAAAGGTTGTACAATAAGAGAACTTTTTAATATCTGTGTTTTTAATAAAAAAAACAACTCTTTTTTGCTTATAATATGACTGCTTAGAGCAACAGCCCTTTTGATTTTAAATCGATCATCATCCATTCTTTCAATAGACATTGCTCCTTGTGATCCCGAACCGGTTCTTGGTTTGATAAAAAGTTTTTTATGATTCATCCATGGTGACATTGAAAAATTAATTTGGGACAGTGATGTAAGTTCCATTAGAATTGGAGCCACAGACAAACCGAGATCAATTAGCGCATTCGTGCACGTTAATTTATCCGACGCTAAAGTCCTATTTTTCTTACTGGCCAATGACGAAAATAACAATCCTCCTTGTCTATCATCTAGATTATTAACAAGCATATTACGTCGATGTTGTGCTAATACGCCGGTTCCGATAGATGGATATGCAGCAATAAATAATTGGGGAGACTTACCGCGCGTCCATCCAAGCCATAATGTGTATAGTGCAACTTGCCAGGAAATGGGTGTACGGCTTTGACGAACTGCGGTGAACGTTTGAATAGGGCAAATCAAGATCCATGCGAATCGGGTCATAATGTACCCGATTGGACGCGCCCATATCGGCAATGTTTTCCATCGATAACGGATTAAAACACCTTCAAAATGACGTGAAATTTGTGGCCCAAAGCGAATAAGCCCCGTTCCATCAAGGGGCATTCTATACCAAATTTTTCGAATGTATTGTTTCATTGTTAACTGCATTGTTAATATCCCTAAAGTACCCCCATCGATGAAACAGTAAAACATTAAATCTTAGATAGTGTCCAATGATAGGAACACGGAATCACTTGAAATAAAGTACCGATGAGTCTATAAATAATAATACATATTGTTGTTTATATGGGCTTTATTATGAAAGAGCATTATATCTCTGAAGACACTGAAGACACAAAAAAAATAAAAGAAGAATTAGACCGATTAACTAATCTAGTAAAGCAACAAGAAAAAATGATCAGCTTAACAAAAGCCGATATCATCCAAAAAGAAACCGACAGAGCAACGGCAAAAAAATTAAGAAATTCAAATAAAAACCCCTTAAAGCAAATTAATAAGCAAATTAATTTTAGTAAAGCGCGTACTCAACTAGAAACAGCCCAAAAAGGCTTAGATAATCAAGAAGTAGCATTAAAAAGCTTAAACAAACAGATTGACGAGCAACAAAGCCTGCTCAATCAGATTAAGCAAGAGAATACGTTTTTTTTATCGGTATATGATAGAGAACAAGAAGAACTGAGGCAGTCTGAGCTTAAATTATCTCAGAAACAAGAAAAAATAAATCAAATAAAGAATGAAATAAATATCAGCGAGAAGGCTTTATTTGATGCCGAAGAAAACCTTACCCATCTAGTTCATACTAAAATGTACGTATGCGAAACGGTTACATTTGACGGCGATCGCACAATACTCAATCAAACCAACCTAAAGTTAATTGAATCGGAAAAAGAAGAAGAAAAAGCGTTTATCACGACAAAAACAGAGGCAAACAAAATCGGTCGTAAAGCTTGGTTTGTTAAGCTATGGGATATCATACAAAGCTTTATCTCAAACTCAAAATCAAATGAAAAAAAAGCACGTGAAGCATTTAAAACAGCACAAGCAGAACTTATTACAAACCTTGATCAAGACGTAAAAATAGCCAGACAAGCAATCATCAAACATAAAGCGAATTCAAGTACATTAAAAGAACAGCTAGCCCCTCTCTCTAGCGAGCTCAATACCACACAAGAAAAAATAATACGATATAAACAACGCTTAAATCCATCACGTCTCATGACAAAAGAAGTGCTGATTAAGCAATGTGAAGCATTTTCTCAGGATAAAATAAAACCTCTTTTGCTCAACTTTCTAGATACGCCAAATAAAAGTAAATTAAAAAACTTGCAGGCTTTTTTAAAAACAGAAACAGGGAAAAACGCCTTAGCTAACCCTGAATTGATTCAAGTCTTATCTAATATAAGTAAGCTTTATTCTGAACTAGAACCGCTTCTTCCCAAAAATACATTTTTGATGATTGATAAGCAATCTATGCTGGAACAACTTTCCCAAGAAATTGATGTGTTAAAAACAAAAGAAAAAGAAGTCAAAAAACAAATAAACACCAACAAACATCTCATTGATTATGAAGTGAACATTACTCAAAACACCACGGCATTAACCAATGCTCATCGTATTTTATTTATATTAAAAAAACAAACAGATGATCCTGAAGCCTTGGAAATTAGCATAAAAAAAACAGAAACAAAAATTAAATATATCACTGAAAATCTTCCAGAAGATATAGCAAAACCCATTCATATTTTTTTTAAAGAACTGAAAAAATATGATGTGAATCACATCTTTTTATTTAATCATTATCAATTAGCAAGCGATGATTTTTATCGCATATTAAATAAATATTCACGTGAGCCACTCGAAGCCCCCCTTACATTTAAACAGCTAGAAAGATTTCAAGAACAAGCAGGCAAGGAAAATACAGAGAAAGCATACCAAGAGATTGCTAACCTACCCCAATTAAAAAAAGCACAAAGTTTAAGACTTAAGAATGACGGTAAAATAATGAAAATAGCTGATGCTATGGCAGAAAATGAAAGACATGAATATAAACGAATAAAATCTGAAATAATAAAAGCATTTAACGCTTTTGAAAAAGAAATAGAAAAACAACCTGAACCCCAAAAAACAGAAGCACTTAAAATTTATGAGACCTTACAAGAAACTTATCTACCATCAGAGAATATCATAAAAGACAAAGAGGCATGGGCCAAGGTTTATACTCGTTTAAGAGAAAAAAAATCTATATTTAAAGACTATACATCTTTTTCTGATCTATATTGTGCGCTATCTGAAATGCAATACGAAACAAATACACTGCTAGAAAAAGAAGTACCTGATACCGATATAATCAGTATCAATCAATCTGATTTAGAAGAATTTCACGCCTATCAAGTAGAACACTCAAATCTAAATCAATCTATTGCTGAACTCGAAAGAAAAAAAGAAACTTTAGAAGACTTTATGCCCAATGAAGGTAAAAAACCGGCTTATTTTTACTTGGACAGCATTAAATTATTAGTTAACACGTGTGAAACCTTAACAACAAGACATGATAATGTACGCGTTGCACTCCAAAATTTCCTGCAACAGCCAACAAAGCCTTTGCTTTTAGCCCTTCAAACTCAAATTAAAGCAGACAAGGCCTCTCTAACAGACTCAAAACTTGGGGCGTTAATCACACAAGCAAACCAAATGTATCCACAGATTCAAGACAAATCACAAACGCATCTTGCCACAGGATTTAAAGCGCACGTTCAAGGAATAAGAACAGAACAACAACCCAATTTAAATCAAGATTTCACAAAAAAATAGCTTACGTTACATTGTTAGTGGGCGATGCTATAGAAAGGTCTTCATTTTGTTTCGTGTCTTTTTTGAAAAAACAATGGGCTAACAATAGACCAGCGGCCCCTATTGCAACAGTTGGTATTATTTTAGGTACTGTAAGGTTCGATAGGAAAAATTTATCTAACTTATTATTTGATGCTAATAAATAGGTTGCAAATAATGCCAATATCATCAACGACGAGCGCTTCATATAAACCATAGAAGTGACGCCAGCATTTGCCAATGCATTAATCACCCGTATGTTTCTATGAGCAACAGCGTAATAAGCGAGTGTCTTACCATGCTTATCTATTTGATTTAAATCAACACCAGCATTTGCCAAGGCAGTAATAGCCTTAGCATGACCATTTTGGGCTGCGTAATACGCCGGTGTTTTGCCATCGCTATCAGGCTGATTTAAATCAATTTTCATATCTGCCAATGCTTTAAGCGCCTCTGATTCACCATGCCAGGCAGCGACATGAGCAGGTGTCATGGCATTCCTATCTGCTTGATTTAAATCAACCCCCATATCTGACAATGCTTTAAGCACCTCTGATTGACCATGCCAGGCAGCGACATGAGCGGGTGTCATGCCTCTATTATCGGCTTGCTTTAAATCAATACCAGCCTTTTTCAATACGGCAATAACCGCTACATGACCAGACATAGCAGCCACATGAATAGGTTTCATCCCATTGTTGTCTGCTTGCTGTAAATTAAGGCCCATATTTACCAGTTCAGTCATAAGCTGCTCATGACCAAAGCGGGCAGCGTAATGAACCACTGTCATACCGTTTCGGTTTGTTTGATAAAAATCAACACCCGCCTTTTTCAATACCTTAATAACTGCTACATGACCATACATGGCAGCAAAATGCAGCGGTGTCATGCCTCCATTATCGGCTTGCTCTAATAAATTAGAGTTGAGTGCTACCAATTGAGTTATCGTATTTACAGCATCATGCAAAGCAGCATAATGTGCTAATCCCATTCCAGTTTTATTTATTTTTTGAGAAGCCATCTCGAGGGTAATAGGATATTCTTTTTTAAA
>JASJHH010000170.1:0-14867 GCA_033791145.1 Legionella sp. | reverse complement strand
TTAGGGGTCGATATTGTTTTAGATAAAACAGAAGGGCCTTTGATGCTAGAGCTCAATGCAAGACCTGGCTTGAATATTCAAATTGCGAATCGCCGCGGACTGCTTACGCGGTATGAGGCGATTGAAGCCGAGGCAGCAAGGCAACCTCAAACCGTGCCTGTTGGTGCGCGCGTGGCGTTTAGCCAGGCGCTTGATGGAGATGCTTTTGTCTCGAAGAAATCATCTGATGCCAAAACGCTTCAGAGAGAAAGGCAAAGAAGAAGGTCTGCCTCCCCGGTGACTTAAAAGCAAACTTTACCCCGCATGATCTATAATTAAATTAAAGTGTGTTTTATATGGTGTTTTTGACGGGGAGAAGGTCATGGTTGAAGATATTAGCGATTATGAGAGAAATATTTTTGATGGGCTATTAAAAGACTGTTTGGTGGCAATAAAAGGCAGTAAGAGCCCTATAAACGAAACGACAAAAAAAGCTTATCACAATGAGTTCGAAGAGCTGGCAACTGAGTTTAGAGCTGTTGTTTTAGGGAGTCATCTTTCATTTGAAAAGGTTACATTGCTCCAGTGTGCTAATGCAATGATGCAGGACATGATTGCAGGTAGATATAATCAGGAAAACCAAAATGCCTTGCTTACTTTAGTCGAGAGTTCAGACCAGATTAAAGAAGCAGAGTTAATTGCATCTAAAGCGTTTCAGTTTGTAGCTGTTGTAGCGCTTGTTGCATCGGTTGTGTTTGCAGTACCAACAGCAGGACTGTCTTTGCTGGGTTTGATTCCTACAGCCGCCGCAGCTTTTGCTTCGAGAGAACATCATCACTCCAGTCAAGCAGAAGCAAAAAAGGAAGAGGTAGTAACATCCTTTGCTAGTTCAGGTAAGAGCTTTTTTGTTCCAAAATCAGGAGAGGGTTCCGAAAAAGAGGCGGATGAATTGAAAGTAAGTGGGGGGAGTAAACTTGACCCTACTAAAGGCGCGTAAGATGAGTAATTACTTGCTTGTTGTTGACGTGTACTCATCAAGTGAGTACACTGTGTGTAATATACAAATAAAGGTTGGTAGTGGATATTTATACGGTTGTCTTGAGCGAGAAAGCGAAAGCTGACTTAAAAAAAGTACCTGCTTATATTGCGACGAAACTTGCATCATGGGTGGATTCTGTTTCTCATGATGGCCTGTTAAAAACAAGAAAAGTACCGGGCTATCACGATGAACCGTTAAAAGGTAAACGCGCAGGTCGACGGTCTATACGACTTAATAGGGCATATCGCGCAATGTATATAATTGATAGGGATGGTGCAACGGAATTGGTTAATGTTGAAGAGGTCAACAAACATGATTACTAAGAAATCAAAAGAAGCGCTGAACTACATTAGTTCACTGACAGGGATTAAATTAACGCTTGGCGAAATGTTGCGCTCTATTCGACAATGCGAAGAAACAACCCAGGTTGATTTTTCAAAACAACTTAATATATCGCGTCAGAATTTATGTGATATAGAGCACGGCCGACGCTTTATAAGCCCTAAAGTTGCTGCAGAGTATGCTAATAAGTTGGGCTATTCTAAAAATCAATTTGTTCGTCTGTGCTTGCAGGACCTGCTCGATCGAGACGGAATTAATCTAGAAGTTGAAATTAAAAAGGCTGCTTAATCATTTCTAATTAAAGCTTCTGATTCCTGCTCCTTAGCATAATGGGGCATTCAAACCGTTAACTTTAACAACCCGCAATAACGTCTGTTAGTGGGGCGCTATATGATCGCTATCCGAATCTGTTTGATTATTGCTGGACTTACACTTTATGTAATAGAGTGAATATAATTTGGGGAATGGTTTTGTTGCATCGCGCAGAAGGCCGAGTGCAACAATCATTTATAAAAACATCAAATTTTGAAGCGCTTCAGCGAGCGGATGCGCTGAACCTCGATGGTTAAGAGTTTAAAAAAGTCATAAGACATATAAAAATTTCCATTATCTCCTACATGTTCGCCCCAAGAATTTCGAATGGTTAATAACCCTTGGTGCGCATATCCATCTTGGTCAACCGCTGTGGCTAAGTCATCAAAGCCTGTAATCACCATTGCGTGACCGCCATAGTTTTTATGTAAAATAAGATTACTAGACACATCAGCGGTTAAGAGCCAGGTATCGTTGGGCTGATGGTGTTGCCCCGCGGCACCTGCGTTGCCTGCATTGAGCCCAAATAACAAAATACCAAAAGTTAAACGGTCATTATTTCTGAGTGCGTCTTTAACCAACTCAAGGGTTCTTTGAGGATTGGTTCGGTCTAGAAACACTTGTGTGACATCAAGCAGTGAAGTTGATTCAATTTCATCGGGCAACGGCTCACTGATTTCATGATAATCCGCAAGAGAAAGGGGTTCGGTTGGGGTTTCATGGACCTCTGAATATTCTGTAAAGCCACCGCATCCGACTTCACGTTGTACGGCTTTATTAACAATACCAAATGATTCGATTTGATTGAGCACTAAGGCTCCGAGAGAGCCATCCCAGCCGCTTGGGTTATAGCCGAAGTTTTCGAGATATTGTCCGAGCTGTAGGTGGCATAATTGACTGATGTAATCGCCTTTATTTAATGCGGCATCAAGGGCTGCTGTGGTAGCAAACGTTGCGCAAGTGCCATGCTCGCCTTGGTCAAGCACTGGGACTTGATTCATGCCAAGCTGGGTGCTTGTTGCGGTACTATACGCAAGTAACTCAGGGCTAATAGGGCTTTTTTTGATTTTTTCTGCACGTTTGTTTAGTACCTCAAAGGCATGTTCTGATAGCTGTACATTGAGCAAAGTAATTTTTTTAGGCTGCGTTATTTTTATGGGTTGATTTGTGTTTATTTTATTATTTGAATTAGACGTTGGAATCACTTGCGTGATTTTTCCTTTGATTTGAATATCAGGGGCTGCAGTAGCCGTATGATTAATTAAAAAAACAGCAAAAAAAACAGAAAAAAATCTCATAAAATACCTATGTTAAATCATGTTTAAACAGCAATGGGTGCTTTGATGCCAGGATGTGAGGCGTAATTTATGATTTTAAAATCATCAAAACAATAATCAAATAAAGATGCGGGTTTTTGTTGAATTTGAAGTGTTGGAAGCGCTAATGGTGCGCGTTCAAGCTGTGTACGGGCTTGTTCTAAGTGATTGTCATATAAATGGCAGTCACCGCCTGTCCAGACAAACTCACCGACGTCTAAATTACATTGTTGTGCCACCATGTGTGTGAGTAGCGCATAAGATGCAATATTAAATGGCACGCCTAAAAATACATCCGCCGAACGCTGGTAAAGCTGGCAAGAGAGCTTGCCATTGGCCACATAAAATTGAAATAACAAATGACAAGGCGGTAAGGCCATGTGTTTTAAATCACCGACATTCCAGGCTGAAACCAATAATCTGCGTGAGTTAGGATTGGTTTTAATCTCATGTATAAGATTGGAGAGCTGATCAATAACTTCGCCGTCACGCGTGGTCCAACTGCGCCATTGATGGCCATAAACAGGTCCTAAATTACCGGATTCATCGGCCCACTCGTTCCAAATAGACACACCATTTTGATTTAAATAAGCAATATTTGTGTCGCCACTTAAAAACCAAAGCAGCTCATGAACAATGCTTTTTAGATGCACTTTTTTGGTGGTCACCAGTGGAAAGCCATCGGCCAAATTAAAACGCATTTGATGACCAAAAACAGATAAAACACCGGTTCCGGTACGGTCGCCTTTGTGTGTGCCGTGTTTTAAAATACGCTCAAGAAGTTGAAGGTAAGTCTGCATGACGTCTCATCCACCATAATAAAAGACCAATAAAAAACATTGGAATCGATAAAAGCTGGCCCATGGTCAGCCATCCTAATGCGACAAATCCGAGCGGTAAATCGGGTTCGCGGAAGCATTCTACCACAAAGCGTGCAAGGGCGTAGCCCATAATAAAAACAGCGGCAATTCTGCCGGTAGGACGCGGCTTTCTTGCGTACCATAAAAGCAAGATAAGCAAAGCAATGCCTTCGAGTCCCATCTCGTAGAGTTGCGAGGGGTGTCTTGGTTCCGGTCCTGCATTTGGAAAAACCATGGCCCAAGGTACGTTGGTGACGCGGCCCCACAGTTCACCATTAATAAAATTACCAAGACGCCCTGTAGCAAGCCCAAATGGCGTGATGACAGCAGCAAAGTCAATCACATCCCAGACGGATTTATGTTCACGATAGGCAAATAGTATCATGGCAGTTATCACGCCGAGTAATCCCCCATGAAACGACATGCCGCCTTCCCAAACCTTAAAAATAGACCAAGGAAATTGAAAGCCTACAGGGGTTGGATAAAATAAAAGGTAGCCGAGTCGACCCCCAATAATTACCCCGAGTGCTGCAAAAAAAATTAAATCGCTAATTTGTTCTGCGGTCCAATTGAGCGCATGACGTTTGACTCGCCAATGAGCAAGCCCGAACGCTGCGGCAAAGCCGAATAAATACATGAGTCCATACCAGCGAATATGAATTGGGCCAATGGAGAGTGCAATCGGGTTAATATCAGGATAAGGCAGCATGATAGATTTTTTTCCTTAAGATTTACCAGCGCGAATGAGCCCACCAAGGCCTTCGTGCTCGAGGGCTTTTTGAAGGTGTAGGCGGATATCTGAGGGATGATGGAGGGTTAAGACTTCGGCTAAAATTTTACGGGCTTTTGCCATTGAGAAACTTCGAATAATCCATTTAACACGCGGCAGACTGGCTGAGTTCATACTGAGTGCATCAAAGCCCATAGCAAGCAATAAAATAACGGCGTAAGGGTCGCTTGCCATTTCACCGCAAATGCTGATAGGAACCCCGGCAGCGTGCCCGCCTTCAATGATTTTTAAGAGCACCTGTAGCATGGCAGGATGCAGTGCATCGTACAAATTTGCGACGCGGGCATTGTTTCTATCAACGGCAAGCATATATTGCGCAAGATCGTTCGTGCCGACTGAAAGAAAATCAACGCGATGTGCCAGTTCACGGGCTTGATAGGCCGCCGCCGGGACTTCTATCATCACGCCGACTGCAGGCTTTTCAATGCGATATTGCTCTTCGAGTAATTCGGTATAGGCTTGGTCGATGAGATAAATAGCTTCATCGACTTCTGTTAGCGTTGTTACCATGGGAAATAAAATGCGCAGATTATTAAGGCCTTCGCTTGCACGAATCATGGCGCGTATTTGGAGTAAGAACAAATCAGGGTGATCAAGCGTCACACGAATGCCACGCCAACCTAAAAAAGGATTTTCTTCTTGAATTGGAAAATAAGGCAGCGTTTTATCTCCGCCAATATCCAGTGTCCGCATGGTGACAAAACGGGGTGCGAAGGCTTTTAAAATTTGCCGATAAATAACCGTTTGCTCATCTTCAGACGGAAAACGGTCACGGTTCATAAATTGCACTTCTGAGCGATACAAGCCAACCCCTTCCGCACCAACGCTCATTGATAAGCCCGTGTCTAGGGCAAGGCCCGTATTGACATGCAGTGACACGCGGTGCGCATCGCTGGTTTCGGCTGGTTTATCTCGAAGGCTGACTAAGCTCTGATTGAGTTCTTCTTCTTCTTGTGCGAGTAATTTGTATTCTGAGAGTAATATTTTAGGCGGCGAGATAAATACATGGCCATAGTAGCCATCAACAATAACCGCACGGCGCGCTAATCCTTCGGGTTTAAAACCACGGACGCCCATGACCGTTGGAATACCGAGTGCACGTGCAAGAATTGCCACGTGAGAGTTATTGCCTCCTTTCGCTGAGACAACACCCACTAATTGTCCTTCTGGCACTTCAGCAAGCGCTGCTGCTGAGACTTCTTCGCCAACTAAAATAGTGCGTTTAGGATAGGTGATTTCGATGGCTTGAGAAGATTGTAACTCGGCAAGTACCCGTCGACCGATGTCGCGAAAATCACTAGCACGTTCGCGAAGATAGTCGTCTTTCATGTTCTCAAAGGTAAAGACATGCCATTTCACCACGGCAGCTAAGGCGGCTTCGGCATTTAATTTTTCATCGCGAATACTACGCTCAACTTCGGCCCCTAAATTCTCTTTATCTAGAATTTGTAAATAAACATCAAAAAGTGTGTGTTCACTTTCAGGTACACTGGCGTGCATACGGCGACTTAAGCGACGCATATTATCACGTGCGGCTTCGAGCGCTTGATAAAATATTAATACTTCGTGCTCTATTTCTGGGTCTTGAATACGCTGTTTGGGGACAGCATCGATATCAGCCGGCGGGTAGACAACCACAGCACTTCCAATGGCAACACCCGCTACAGAGCCTATGCCATTTAAGGCTAAGTGGGTTGTTTCATGCTTGATGGGGCCATGATGTTTGGGTTGAGTCAGTGTTGAGAGTTCACCGGTTGCATCGGCATGCGCAATAATGCCACCTAGTTGTGCTGCAAGGGTGATTAAAAAGGCTTCTTCGGCATCGTCAAACTCGCGCTTTTCTGCTTGTTGCACAATGAGCACGCCATGTAGTGTGCGATGCTGAATAATCGGCACACCAAGAAACGCATGAAACGGCTCTTCTTTTAGTAATGGATCATGATAAAATGCTTTGTGCTTTGGTGCATTATCAATATTTAAAGGTTCTTCGCGTCGGCCGACCAAGCCGATTAAGCCTTGCTCTAAAGGTATGCGTACGTTAAATTCAGCCGTTTTATTTAAGCCTTTTGTTGCAATTAAGACATATTCCGCGCGTTTATGGTCAATTAGAAAAGCAGACACAGCATCAACACTGATGGCCTCGTGCACGCAGTTCACTAAGGTCGTGAGTGCGTCTGTTAGGTCATTTGCTGTTGTTACTTCCTGTACAATGCGTTTGAGTAGTTTTAGCATAAAATATTAACGTGCATAATGTCCCCGTTGTTGTTTTGTGGTGTGTCTTGGGGGCTTTTCTTTCGTCAATTGTTCGAGTTCTTTCAGGGCTTGGCAATACACTTGCCGCTTGAAAAAAATCACCTGCTCTTGTGGTTCGTTGTAGTCTATCCAGCGCCAGCTATCAAATTCGGGCGAATCACTTAAATCAAGTCGAATTTTTTGCTCGCTCGCCACAAGACGCAATAAAAACCACTTTTGTTTTTGCCCTATCACAAGTGGGGTTGTGCCATGTCTTAAATATTGTTTTGGTAGTCTATATTTAAGCCAGCGTCGGGTAACGCCTAGTATTTTTATGTCGTTTGCTTCAAGGCCGACTTCTTCCTGTAATTCACGAATCATGGCTTGTTCTGCGGTTTCACCACTGGCAAGTCCGCCTTGAGGAAATTGCCAAGAATCATGTCCTTGCCGTTTTCCCCAAAAGACACGCCCGGAATCATTGATTAAAATAATGCCCACATTGAGCCGGTATCCTGCACGGTCGACTACCATAGTGCTATCATAATGCTGTTTAATCCAAGTTATGTAAGCGATTTTATTTATAATATCCTAGGATTTTTCCACAAAAGGCGGGGGTTTGGCAACTCGAGTCTTGCTGGATGTGCGAAGAGCTGGAACAATTAAGAATTAATTCAGTATAATTTGTATTTTGATTAGGAAGAAATGTTTGAATAAAAAAATATTAATTTTAAATACGGGCGGTACAATTAGCTCGATTAAAACAAAAACAGGATATCAGCCAGTAAACGCATATGTGGCAAAAGCACTTGATGCGATACCAGCTTTTTCACATGTAGATATGCCGCAGTATGAAGTGCATGAGTATGAGCCATTATTAGATTCATCTAATTTAAGCTGCGAAGACTGGAACCGTATCGCAGAAAATATTGAAACGCATTATGATGCGTTTGATGGATTTGTTATTTTTCATGGCACAGATACGATGGCTTATACGGCATCAGCATTGTCATTTATGCTGGAGCATTTAAATAAGCCTGTGATTCTAACCGGTTCTCAAATCCCACTCTCTGAGCTTCGAAATGACGCGGTTGAAAATGCACTCACGTCTGTTTGGCTATGCGCGCATCGACCAATCCATGAGGTGTGTATTTATTTTAATCAGCATTTGTTACGCGGTAACCGCACACAAAAAATGAGCTCAACACGGTTTGATGCATTTGATACGCCTAATTTTCCGCATTTAGCTGAGGTGGGTACGCAAATTAATATGGCCGAAGGTTTGTTATTGCCGGAATCTAAACAGCCTTTCAGAAAACAAACGTTGCGCCGTGCCGCGATTGCAAACTTTCGATTATGGCCGGGTATTTCGTTTGATTTACTCGAAACATTATTAAATATGCCGATTGAAGCATTGGTGCTTGAAACGTATGGCGCGGGGAATGCGCCTAATCAGAACGCGCGATTTTTAGAGATGTTAAAAGCAGCCTCTGAAAAAGGTGTTATTTTGGTGAATAGCAGCCAATGTGTTCATGGTCGAGTTTCAATGAGTGAATACGCAACAGGGCATGCGCTGAAAAAAGTAGGGCTTCTGAGCGGATATGATATGACGCCTGAGGCGATTTACTGTAAATTGCTTTATCTGTTCAGCAAATATAATGATCCAATAAAAATTAAAGCCGAGATGAAAAAAGCATATGCGGGCGAATTAACGGATTAAAAAGGACGAATTACATGGCATTACAAGTGGTAATTTTAGCGGCGGGGCAAGGCACGCGGATGCACTCAAAAACCCCTAAAGTATTACATGCTTTATCAGGAACGCCAATGCTTGAGCGTGTGTTAGATACGGCAAAAGCATTAAAACCTATAGCCATTCATGTGATTATTGGGCACGAAGGTGAACGGATTCAGGCCGCACTTTCACACTATGATGTAAATTGGGTGTGGCAAAAAGAGCAATTAGGCACAGGACATGCCTTGATGCAGGCATTACCACATATTTCAGAAGATGATCTGGTGTTGGTTTTATCGGCTGATGTGCCTTTGATTCAAGCAGCCCTTTTAGAGTCATTGATTGCGCGTGCCATACCTGATGAAACCTCAGGAAAAACGCCATTGGTCTTAATGCTTGCTTTGTTGTCTGATCCCACAGGGCTTGGGCGTGTTTTGCGTGATACAGACGGACAAATTCATGCGCTGGTTGAAGAAAAAGATGCAACAGAAACCGAGCGTAAAATTCATGAGATTTACAGTGGTATGTGTTGCGCTAAAGCGCGTGATTTAGCCATCTGGCTGCCCAAGTTAAGCGCCGGAAATGCTCAGGAAGAATATTATTTAACCGATGTTATTGAGCTCGCAGCAAAAGATTCACATCCCATTGGATATATTCATGCAGCAGCACTATGGATGATTCAAGGCGTGAACGATAGAATGCAGTTGCAAAATTTAGAGCGCATATGGCAAGAGCGTCAAGCCATAGCGCTGATGGAAAAAGGCGTGACAGTCGCAGATAAAAAACGCTTAGATATTCGTGGGCAATTAACATGTGAACAAGATGTATTTTTAGATGTTGGGCTTGTGTTGTCTGGTATCCTTGACTTTTCAGGGGGCGTACGGATTGGGCCACATTGCGTATTGACCAATGTAAAATTAGGGCCTAATACAATCATTGAAGCACATTCAGTACTTGAAGATTGTGAGATTGGTGCAGATTGTGTTGTTGGGCCATTTGCACGCATTAGACCCGGTACGGTGTTAGCTGATAACTGCAAGATTGGAAACTTTGTAGAAACCAAAAAAGCGGTGTTTGGGGAAGGCTCTAAAGCAAGTCATTTGAGTTATTTAGGCGATGTATCCATCGGCAAGCAAGTCAATATTGGTGCGGGGACGATTACTTGTAATTACGATGGCGTGAATAAGCATCAAACAGTGATTGAAGACGGGGCTTTTATTGGCTCAGACACGCAATTGGTCGCGCCTGTGACGGTGGGTAAAAACGCGACGATAGGCGCCGGCACAACGCTGAGACGAGACGCACCTGCAGATAAGCTAACGCTGACCGCCACGCAACAAAAGATGGTGGCAGGGTGGACGCGACCTAAGCAAAAAAGTGAGTGCTAAGGCGTAAGTATTTTTACGCCAGGTATTTTAATAAAATCTTTCTTGTTACTGGTTAGCACATGATGGCCATAGGTGATTGCTGTGGCTGCAATCTGTAGGTCGTGAACATTACCCCCTTTGGGTTTTAGAGATGCTACAAAAAGTGCTGCGTAAGTTCGTGCTATTTTTTCATCGAATGAAATAGATGGGATATTGGAAATAATATGTTCAACAAATGCGGATCGAATGACTTGAACTTCAATGTTTGGGGATTTATGAACCCCTGCGAGTAATTCAGAAACTGATATTGCAGCTAAGTACGAAGCGCCATGCTTTTCAAAAGTGCTTAAATGGTTGAGCTTTATCTTTTTTCTTTCGACATCAATAAAAAAATTTGTATCGATTATGATTCCCATGGGTCATCCGGAGTAGCTGCATTATCAGTTAGTGACTTTATGTCTTTAGCAAAAGACGTTGCATCGCTTCCTAATGCGGGTAATGTATCAAATAGTTCTTTAAGGCATTGTGTTGGGAAGCCTGGTCTTGGGGGTGGGTTTAGTTCGGCAATGGTTTTTGAGCCTTTTGTGATGTATAAACTTTTCCCTGTGTATCTGACTTTATCAACAGCAGCAGAAAAATTTCTGACTATTTTAGTTGCGGAGATAGTCTCATGGTCTTCAAAAGAAGGATTACGAATCATGATGTACCCCTAATTAATTATTTAAGATATGATATATTAAATGATACGCAAAATATGTAATTTACGCAAATTACGAGTTGTTTTTTCTGACACGTGCCATAGCATTTAAAATATAAGCACGTTTTGCAGCGGCATCTTGCTGGCCGGGATCTTTTTTATTTTGTATTAATCTTCTTTTTTCTTGATATAACTTTTCTTTGGCTTGTGTCTCGCGAAGTTCACGGATTTTTTTAGCTTGAAAATGCGTGCGTGCGGTTTCCCGGTTGTAAACTTCTTCGGGTATTTCAACTAAATCAATGCAATCTACAGGGCAAGGCTCAATGCATAAACCGCAACCGGTGCAGTCATGGGGTAATACACTATGCATCTGCTTGGCCGTGCCGATAATCGCATCTACAGGGCATGCTGGAATGCATTTGGTGCAGCCGATGCACTCAGCCTCTCGAATAATCGCCGTTTGCGGCGGACGTGTGGCTTGTTCTACTTTTTTGAAATAAGGCTCGGGGTCAATATCAAGCAACTCACCGAGAGCCTTGAGTGTATTTAGCCCACCCGGTGGGCAATTATCTATACTTGCTTTGCCATGAGCTAAAGCCTCTGCATAAGGCAGGCAGCCTGGGTAGCCACATTCGCCGCATTGGGTTTGCGGCAGCACGGCATCTAGTTTTTTAGCGTCTATTTTAGACATTGTCTGCAACTAAAGCATCAAGGCTTGCTTGTTCAACGCGCGTCATCAGTGGCTTGAATGCATTAATCGTATGATTCAGTAAAGGCGCGTCAATATTGTGCCATGTGAGCGGCTCGCAGTTTAAAAATTGCTCTGAATCAGCTGCCATTTTCGGTAACACAGGCTTTAAATACGTGATTAATAATCTAAATAAATTAAGGCCTAAGCTACATATAGCTTGAACGCGCGGTAATTGCTCTGGATCTTTAGCTAAAACCCAAGGTTTTTCAGCGTCAATATATTGATTTACGTGTGTAGCAGCCTCAAGAATATGCCGAATAGCACGGGCATAATCGCGTTCAAGGTAGGCTTCAACAATACTTTCACGCGCAGAAAGCACGGTATTAAATAGCTCAGGATTATCAAGTGTTTCTGAGAGCTTGCTCTCAAAGCGCTTATGAATAAAGCCTGCGCAGCGGCTTGCAATATTTACAATTTTTCCGACCAAATCTGAATTAATACGATTCATGAATTCTTCTAGATTTAAATCTAAATCATCTATGCGGTGGTTGAGTTTGGCTGCAAAAAAGTACCGCAGGCATTCGGGATTAAGATGTTCTAAGTAGCGATTGGCTTCAATAAATGTCCCGCGTGATTTAGACATTTTTTCGCCATTAATAGTGAGAAAGCCGTGTGCGAAAACAGCTGTAGGCAGGCGTCGGTTGCTGCCTTTTAGCATGGCAGGCCAAAAGAGCGTGTGAAAATACATGATGTCTTTACCAATAAAATGATACAGCTCAGGGGCTGCTTTATCACCCCAAAAATCATCAAAATTAATATTGTTTAATACACAATATTTTTTAAAGCTTGCCATATAACCAATTGGTGCATCGAGCCAAACATAAAAATATTTATCCGTCGTGCCTGGAATCTTAAAACCAAAATAAGGCGTGTCACGCGAAATGTCCCAAGGCCTTAGACCTGCTTCAAACCACTCAGCTAATTTATTTGATACTTCTGTTTGAAGGGCGTCACTTTGTGTCCACGTTTTAAGAAAAGTTTCGTATTTAGGTAAATCAAAAAAGTAATGCTCTGATTCTTTTTCAATCGGCGTTGTGCCAGAAAGAGCCGAGACAGGATTTTTAAGATCAGTCGGTGCATAGGTAGCGCCGCAAGCTTCGCAATTATCGCCGTATTGATCTGCGGCATCACAGCGCGGGCAGTTGCCTTTGATATAGCGATCAGGCAAAAACATATTTTTAATTGGATCAAATGCCTGCAAAATCGTTTTTTTGATGATATCGCCGTTGTCTTGAAGGCGCATGTAGGTTTCTTCGGCGAGCAGTCGATTTTCTTCTGAATGGGTTGTGTGATAGCAGTCGTAATTGATACCGAAAGCTTTAAAGTCTGCTTCATGGCTTGCTTTTATTTTTGCAATGAGTGCCTCAGGTGTCATGCCGAGCTGCTCTGCTTTTAGCATAATAGGTGTGCCATGCGCATCTTCACCACAGATGCTAATGCATGTATGCCCTAGCATTTTTTGTGTATTCACCCAAATATTGGTTTGGACGTGCTCAAGCAAGTGCCCTAGATGTAGCGGGCCATTGGCATAAGGTAGTGCGCTGGTAACAAGCATTTTTTTAGGTGTCGTCATGGGTAAACTCTGTCTGAAGTGTTAACTTTGAGGCAAGGAATTATAACTGAAATTTAGATGAATTGCTTTTGTTGGTTTTAACAGAGGAGAGCTTAAGTTGAAATTTACACTTATTTTGTGTAAAATAAACGGGTGCCAACCGACCGAAATATGGATATGAGTAATTTAAGCCGTATTGTGCTTACAAAAAAAGCACAGAAAGATGTATTAAAAGTGCCTTCTCACATTAAAACGAAACTGTTGCTTTGGGTTAGTTCAGTTGAGTTATTTGGGATTCAAAAAATGAGGACAGTACCCGGTTATTTTGATAAAGCATTGAAGGGTGATAGATTTGGACAGCGTTCAATACGTTTATCTAGAGGATATAGGGCTTTTTATAGTGTAAGCAGAGAAAAGAATATAGAGCTTATTTCAATAGAAGAGGTGAACAAACATGAGTACTGATGCACGTAAATTTTTAGAAAAAAAAGTGGGTCGATTAAGCCTTGGTCGATCCTTGCGAGCAATTAGACTGGCTGAAGAAGAAAGTCAAACAAATTTTGCTAAAAAACTGGGCTTATCAGTACAATATCTTTGTGATTTAGAGCATGATAGAAAACTAGTTAGCCCTAAAAAAGCGCAATCATTTGCTAAAACATTAGGGTACCCTCCTGAGCAGTTTGTTACTTTGGCTTTGCAAGATGCTTTAAATTATTATGATATTCCGATGCATGTTGAAGTATCAGCAGCTTAGGTCTAAGCGATCAAAAATACCTTTATTTTTTTACGGTAAGTGGTAATATATAAGTATATTTTATTACGGTTGGGTTAGCGTGGACAGATATTTATTGACACCCATGAAGCAATGGTTCAGTGCCGTCAATCGAAAACCAATGGTACTTCGCGGGGCACGTCAAGTAGGAAAAACCTGGTTGGTCAGAGCGCTTGCAGATGTGCTGGATAAGCAATTAATAGAACTCAATTTTGAGAGACAACGCGATCTTGCAATACACTTTGAGAGTAATGATCCTGAAACAATCTTATCTAATTTAGAAAGTATTTTTAACCAAAAAATTGTACCAGAGCAGACAATTTTATTTTTGGATGAAATTCAAGCAGTACCAGCGTTACTCGCTAAATTACGTTGGTTTTATGAATTAATGCCGCAGTTGGCAGTGATTGCTACAGGTTCACTGCTTGAGTTTGTACTTGAGCAGCATACTTTTAGCATGCCTGTTGGACGCATTAATTATTTTTTTGTTGAACCGCTTGGGTTTGAAGAGTTTTTATTAGCCAAAAATGAAACGTACTTACTGGAAGCTATTAAAGCATTTAATATAAAGAAACCATTTAATGCTGCTATACATGAGAAGGCAAATCGATTGTTTAAAGAATTTGTGATGGTGGGTGGTATGCCTGAGGCGGTATCAATATGGACCCAAACACATTCACTCGAGGCTTTATCTGAAGTACATCAGAATTTGATACATACTTATCAGGATGATTTTTCAAAGTATGCGGGCAAATTATCACTAGATTATCTAGAGGATGTTTTGCAATCTATACCCACTTTGTTAGCAAAAAAATTTGTTTATACGCATGTTAATGCGCATGCAAAACAAACCAGTATTAAAAGAGCCTTACATTTATTAACGCAAGCACGGTTATGCCACACGGTTCAGGCGACACATGCAAATGGCATACCTTTGGGAGCGGGAGTTAATCCTAAGGTATTTAAAATGATATTGCTGGACGTGGGTTTAATTTCAAGCATGCTTGGTTTAAAATTACACCAAATTCAAACCATTGAAGATATTTCTATCGTGAATCAGGGTGCAGTGGCTGAGCAAGTGACAGGACAACTTTTGCGTTTATTGTCACCACATTATGTAGAGCCC
>JASJHH010000169.1:0-14319 GCA_033791145.1 Legionella sp. | reverse complement strand
ACCATCCAGCCAATCGGTAACACTCGCAACCATAAAAATAATTGCAGCTGTATAATGCGCACCAGACCATGGTAAATAAAAAATAATAATAAACACAGGAATTAATATAATACGCGCCAGTGTTAGTATATTAGGCAATGTTTTTAATGGATTCACATCCCTTCTCCTATTTCTTCCATGGATTTTTTACACGCCAAGATAAGCTTCAATTTGCTTAAAATCATAAAATATATCCTTCGCACCCGCATGTTTTAAATCATCCGCTTGTTGATGATAAAAATCAACGCCAATACTCGGTACATTGAGCGCGTTCGCCATTTCGATATCAGACACAGTGTCTCCTATCATCAAGACTTCTTCAGGTGCATAATCAAACACGTCTAAAATCTCTTGTAGCATATCAGGGCACGGTTTTGCAGGCAGTAAACCTGCTGAACGGGTTACAGAAAAAAAAGTGCTCAATTCTGTGGCTTGTAATGCACGGCCTAGGGCGTGCTGGCTTTTATTGGTTGCAATTGCCAATGAGATACCTGCTGCATGTATTTTTTCAATACATGCTTTTGCACCATCAAATAAATACACCAACGCATGGTTTGACACCAAGCCTTGTTGCACCCCAAGCAAGAAACGCTCATATTGATGCAAAGACAATCCGGGGTAAATTTTTCGAACCGCCTTATCAAGCCCCAATGAAACATACTGGCGTGCACACATCACATCATAAGCATCAAGCCCTTCAGCGACTGCTTCTGCCGCAAGTGCTTGATGGACGTGTCCTAATGGGTCGCCGAGCGTCCCTTCCCAATCAAATACAACCAGCTTATACGGCAATATCATAATTTAAATTATTTCTCATTTAGTTTGCATGACATTTGCATGAAAAAATTGAAGACCAGTATCAAATTGCACATCTAGTTCTGCTTTGAAAATATACGGCGTATTGTCCAGAGTAAATTGAATTGTTCTCGCATGCAAATAAAGTCGTTTTTTTAAGACGCGCTTCAATTGCGGGGATAGTGCTTTGGCACCATACTTTAGATCACCTAAAATAGGATGCCCAAGCGATGCGATATGTACACGAATTTGATGTGTTCGTCCCGTTTTAGGGGTTGCTTCGAGCCAGCATGCTTCTTGGTAATTTTCAAGGCATTTGAACGTTGTTTGTGACGGTTTACCTGCTTTGTCCACACAAACCATACGCTCTCCTGATTGCAAGCTGTTTTTATAAAGCGGTAAATTAACACGCACTGTTTTTTGCTCGGTCCATGTGTTTTGCGATAAAAGCCAATAGGTTTTTTGAATGTTTCGCGCTTCGAATAACGCTTGTATTTGACGAAGCATACTTCTTTTTTTTGCGATTAATAAACACCCTGATGTTTCTCTGTCAAGCCGATGAACCAATTCTAAGTAATGCGCATCCGGTCGCATTGCACGCAACGCTTCAATCACACCAAATTGTAATCCACTCCCACCATGTACTGCCATTCCTGCGGGTTTATTTAATACCAAAAGTCGCTCATCTTCATGAATAATACTTTGATTTAATAATTTGAACAGGGTGTCGCTTACCTGTATAGGCGATGACTCCGTACGCACACGAACAGGTGGAATACGAATTAAATCCCCTGTATTTAACCGCGAAGATACTTTGGCCCGCTTTTTATTAACCCGTACTTCACCCCCGCGAATAATGCGGTAAATATG
The DNA here is from genome assembly GCA_033791145.1 of Legionella sp. GTDB lineage: Bacteria > Pseudomonadota > Gammaproteobacteria > Legionellales > Legionellaceae > JAALKW01. Next base: position 12,615 of record JASJHH010000169.1, on the reverse strand, counting down.
GCTTTTGGGCACCCCTTTTAACACACGAATTAAATAATTATCGAGACGTTGTCCATTTTCTTCTAAAACGACCGTTTTATAATACACTTTATCCGACATACATCTGTTCCCCAAACCTTGTTTTTTTGGTATGATATCTAACGTGCGGTTAACCGCGACAGAATTATAACGCATATACTAGTGAATGGCCTAAAATAAAGCCATTTTTTTAGAAATAATGCGCGTTTTCTTAGAGAAAAAGAACGTCATATAAATAGCATTATATAAATAACTATCAGTATAAGTAGGACTATTTTGAAGACCACTTCTCAAATACACATCTCCTCCCACGTACTTGATCCTAAGCGAAACGCGCCCTTAAAATTAGAGGCCCATGATGTCCGTAATGGAAAAAATGATTATCAATGCCACACAGCCCGAAGAAGTTCGTGTTGCCTTAATCAAAAACAACAAATTATATGATCTGGATGTAGAATGTCCGGCTGAAGCCAAGAAAAAAGGAAACATTTACAAAGCTATCGTCACGCGGCGTGAGCCAAGCTTAGACGCTATTTTTGTTGAATATGGCTCAAAACGCCAAGGATTTTTACCGCTCAAAGAAATCTCACCTGAGTATTACAATAAAAAACCGAAAGAAGATGAAAAACTCCCCATCACAACGCTTATTCGTGAAGGACAAGAGCTACTCATCCAAGTCGATAAAGAAGAACGTGGCACCAAAGGTGCTGCCCTCACAACCTTTATTACGCTTGCCGGCTCCTATTTAGTTTTAATGCCGAATAGCCCGCGTTCTGGCGGAATTTCACGCCGAATCGAAGGCGAAGAGCGCGACGAACTTAAAGAAGCCTTACATGCGCTCACCATCGACGACAGCATGGGTGTTATTATCCGTACAGCAGGCGTTGGAAAAAGCCAAAACGAACTTCAAGCCGATTTAGACATGCTGTGCACACAATGGTATGCCATTCGAAACGCCCAAACAGCTGAACTTGCACCTTGCCTCATTCACCAAGAAGGCGATGTGATTACACGAGCCATTCGTGACAATTTACGTCAATCTATCGATGAAATTATTATTGATGACTCAGCGGCCTACATCAAAGCCAAACAATACATCGAGCAAGTTAAACCTGAATTTTTATCTAATTTAAAACTTTATAACAACCCAACACCATTGTTTAGTTTGTATCAAATTGAAAGCCAAATCGAAACTGCACACCAACGCCAAGTGGTATTACCTTCGGGCGGCGCACTGGTCATAGACCCAACAGAGGCACTGGTTTCTATCGATATTAACTCTGCCAAAGCAACAGGCGGCGCAGATATTGAGTCCACTGCCTTTAACACCAATCTTGAGGCTGCTGACGAAATTGCGCGCCAACTGCGTTTACGTGACTTAGGTGGCTTGGTTGTCATTGATTTCATCGATATGAGCAGTGCCAAAAATCAGCGCGACGTTGAAAATCGTCTAAAAGAAGCGCTTAAAGCTGATCGCGCCCGCATTCAAGTCGGCCGTATTTCACGCTTTGGTCTGCTTGAAATGTCACGACAACGCCTGCGTTTATCACTGGGTGAAAATGCACAAGAACCTTGTCCACGCTGTGAAGGCAAAGGCCATGTTCGAAGCTTACAATCCCATGGCTTATCGATTATTCGTCTACTTGAAGAAGAAGCACCCCGAGATAAAATTTCTGAGATTCAAGTCCAATTACCCGTTGAAATGGCAACGTATCTCATGAATGAGAAACGACCAGCCATTGCTGCCATTGAAAAACATCATCAAGTACGTGTTGTAATTGTTGCTAATCCATATATGCAACCTCCACAGTCTCAAATTACACGCATCAAAGAAGATTCGAGTGCCGACAGAAATAAAAAACCAAGCTATACACTTGCAGAGCCCCCAGTGGTTGAGCCTGTACGTAATAAGCCCCTTAAAAAACCTGATGTGCCAGCCGTTAAAGCTTATAGCGGCCAGTCTGCACTACGACCTGATGAAGTTAACGTCTTAAAACGCCTCTGGCGCTCTGTATTTGGTGCCTCTGAAATTCCTACGCACCAAGCGCCTCACAAAAAACAGACCAGCCAAAAGCGCCATCCGTCTTCACAGAAAAAAACGCATTCAAATGCCAATCATCATAAGCGCACGGCATCATCCAATTCAAATACACGCAAACAGGGTCAGGCTTCACAAAAAAATAAGCCATCAAATAACCAGTCTAATCAATCCAATCAGAAAAAACCGCGTAGTCATTCAAACAGCAATGCGACAACGCCACGTCCAAAAAAGCAAGCTCTTAATCAATCTTCTGATTAATTAATTAATGGGGTCAGGTAATCAAATGAACCTGACCCTAATGGCAGCACTAAGTTAAGGGATCACTTAGTCCCCATTTTTGTACTATATTTTAAGTAACATCAAAAAAAAGCATGCATCCCATGAGCGCAAAAAAAATATTAGCTTATATTAAAAAAAATAATATCGAGTATGTCGACCTGCGCTTTACCGACACACGCGGAAAAGAGCACCATCTCACCATTACACCTGAAGTCATCCATCATGATTTTTTTGAGTCTGGAAAAAGCTTTGACGGTTCATCAATTTCTGCCTGGAAAAATATCGAAGATTCCGACATGCTGCTCATACCAGACGAAGATGATTTTAAACTAGATATTTTCAGAGCAAGGCCAACACTCATACTCAAATGCACCGTGTTTGATCCTAAAACCAAGCAACCTTATTTGTTTTGTCCAAGAGCAACGGCTAAGCGCGCCGAACAATATCTTGCACATAACCAAATTGCAGATACAGCTTTATTTGGACCCGAAACAGAGTTTTTTATTTTTGACCAAGTCACCTTTGAAACCCAAATAAACGGCTGCCAATATCGTGTTGATTCAAGTGAGGGCATCTGGAATTCAAATAATCCTAATTTAAATTTAGATGCAAATCTTGGATATCACACCCCCATCAAAGGCGGCTACTTTCCAGTACCTCCTGTTGATTCAGGCGCTGACTTACGTGCTGAGATTTGTGCTGCATTAAAACAAATGGGGATCCATGTAGAACTTCATCATCATGAAGTCGCAACAGGCGGGCAGGCCGAAATCGGCACACAGTATGACACGCTCACTAAAAAAGCCGACCAATTACAGCTGATTAAATATGTTGCGCATTCTGTGGCAGCGGCGCATGGCAAAAGCATTACGTTTATGCCAAAACCACTCATCGGTGACAATGGCAGTGGCTTACATGTACATCAATCATTATTACTTAATAAAAAAAATATTTTCTCGGGCAATCAATATGCAGGCTTATCTAACACAGCACTGTATTACATCGGTGGTATTATTAAACACGGTAAAGCGCTCAATGCTTTTACCAATGCATCAGTGAATAGCTACAGACGATTAATACCTGGATTTGAAGCACCGATTTATTTGGTATATTCCGCACAAAATCGCTCGGCTGCCATTCGCATGCCCTATACAAATACGCCTAAAGAAAAACGCATTGAAATAAGATTCCCTGATGCGACGATGAATCCATACTTAGCATTTTCAGCCTTACTGATGGCAGGCCTTGATGGTATCAAAAATAAAATTCATCCTGGGGACCCTAAAGAAATTAATTTATATCAACTCCCTGAACACAAAGCAAAACACTTGCCCGCAGTCAGTAATAGCTTAGAAAATGCGTTAGATCACTTAGAGCAAGACCATGCTTTTTTACTCGAAGATGATGTATTTACACAAGAGCAAATTAAACGCTATATCCAAATTAAAATGCAAGAGGTAATTAAAGCACGTGCTTGCACGCATCCGATTGAATTCGAAATGTATTATGATTTGTAATTTATAATTTATGTCCGCCTTCGTTATCCAATGGCGTTGCAATTGGACTCACACCAATATTAGGATTCATTCCAAAATCATCTAATAATTTCAACAAATTATTGCCTTTCTTGGTTAAGCTATCTACACAATAAACTTTTAGATAACTATCTAGAATATATTTATATTCAGGCAAAGCTAAAAGCGTTAATATTTTCTCAGCGCGAATCAAATGATGCGGAAGTGCCGCATCACACGTTTGAAATAATACGGCGCCCAGCATTTGAGCAAGACTTGCACGACGCGCTTTATCTGCCAAATAAAAACGTTGAATGCATTCATCAATGGCTCTATCTTTATCCCAGGCAATCCATGCCTGATAAATCATCATGGCTTCGTCTTCTGAAAAAGGATGCGACACGCCCAATTGTTGCATGGCATAAGCGACCGGCACAATGCCTTGTACATTTGCCCATGAACAATTACCTGTGATTTGCGGGGTGAGTGGCATTTTTAATACGGGTTCTAAATCTAATATTTGATTGATTTTTTGATGAAAATATTCTCTTGGTTGACGTTTAAATAAAAACTGATGCACAAATTGCGCTGTAAAGGCTTCAGGTTTTTTCATTCGATAAATATTAACCGTACCTTCTTTGATGCTATTCTCACCACGGTCAATTTTAGCCCACCATTCACCATAACGCACAAAGCAAAAAGCATGGCCTCTACTTGCTGCTGGTAAAATCAATAACGGTGCTTTAATCAGTTCTGCAATACGTGTTTGATGTTGTTCACTCAATGACGATTGGCGCTGTATTTTTAATAACTCATCTGCCACTTCAAATGCATCCATTACAGCATATAAATAATGAAAATGCCGCCGCAAATGCCTTGTTGAATAACTGCTTGTAAAACGCATGAGTGAGTCACGAATAATGGCAACGGTAAATTCTAAAATAAATCCTTCGTAATTTACTTCAACAAATTTATTATCCGCTGTTAAAATATCAACGTCCCCCAGCAGCTCAAACCGATGGCCGAGTAATTTCGCGGCAATAAAATCTAAAGCAAAATCAAGCTTACCGCCATATTGGCACAATAAATGCTTAATCGTATTTTGACCCCGTAACACAGGATAAACCAAGACCGAGAGCCCTGCTCGTGTAAATGCATTCGGATTGGCATGTGCTGTAAGCAATGCCTTGGTAAATTTCAAATCATCGTTATCTACCGCCCAGTGTAATGCTGTGCGTTTACTGACATCTTGCTCGTTGATATTCGCGCCATGTTTTAATAAAGCTTTTGCAATAGCCGGTTGCTTTGCAATCACGGCTTCAATCAGCAGGGTGAAGCCATATTCATCCATATCATCCAATAAAACACCTTGTTTGAGATAAGCCTCAAAATCTGGCATTTGACCTCGAAGAATGTCATTCGCAATCGTCATGCTAACCCCTTAATTAAGGCCCTGCAGGTTTTATCGATGAGACTTTATCTAATCGATTTTGTAGTTCAAGCCGTTTTTGCATTTGCAGCTGTTGCTGCAATTGATAAGCCTCTTGGCCTTCAGGTGTTGTTAACTCAGGCACTGGATTCACATCAGGATCTAAGCCATCATACTGCTGCTTATCTCCCAACAAAGGATGCTGAGGTGCACCTTCTAAAGCTTCGCCAGCGCTGACATCTTTATTGCGCTGCACATGCCTGTCACGGCGGGTTTCTGATGCCAAACCTGTTGCTTTAATCAACCCTGAAATTTCTATTTCCCGCCGTCTATCCTCACGCTCTGGTGTGTCATCGGTCAGATAACTATCGCCACGAGGTCGACCACGCCCTGACTCACCGCTCCGGCCACCCTCGTCTTCATTATCATCTTTTAGATAACTTTTTGCTTTACGTCGCAAGTCCTCGCGTTTAAGCGGCTCTTCAACTAGCACATATTTTCTTTGATTTAATCGCTTATCTGACATAATACCTATCAGTATAACTCATAAATAATCACGTTGCAGGATTTCTGCAATTTGAACAGCATTGCTTGCAGCCCCTTTTCGTACATTGTCTGCCACTACCCACACATTAAGCCCTGATGGATGTGAAATATCTTCTCTAATACGCCCGACAAATACATCATCTTCACCCACGGCATGTGAAATAACGGTTGGATATTTTGCTTTACTTGGTGAGTCTACGACTTGAATACCAGATGCTTTTTTTAATAATGCACGTGCACTCGCCGCTGTCAGTGGTTTTTTAAGCTCTAAATGCAACGCTTCAGAGTGTCCATAAATCACAGGCACTCGAACGGCCGTTGGATTAACCTGAATATTTTTATTCTCAAGAATTTTTTGGGTCTCCCAAACCATTTTCATTTCTTCACGCGTGTAGCCGTTTTCTTCAAACACATCAATATGCGGCAGTGCATTAAACGCAATTTGCTCAGCATATGCTTTCGTTTTTTTAATTGAGCGGCCATTTAACAAATCGCCAACTTGGTCGACTAACTCACTAATCGCCTCTTTACCTGTACCTGAGACCGATTGATACGTTGCAACGTTGACACGTGTAATGCCCACTGCATCATCAATAGGCTTTAACACCACAACCATCTGAATCGTCGAACAATTAGGATTCGCAATAATCCCACGTTTTTTATAATCAGCAATACGTTCGGGATTAACCTCTGGCACCACCAAAGGCACATCTTCGTCATAACGAAAATATGACGTGTTATCAATCACCACACAACCTGCAGCCGCAGCCTCAGGTGCGTATTGTTTGGATACTTCACCGCCTGCTGAGAAAAAAGCAATATCCGCTTCTCTAAAATCAAATTTTGCGACATCTTCAACGTCTAGCATTTTTTTACCAAAATAAACGGTTTTACCTGCTGAACGCTCACTTGCTAATGGAAATAACTCGGCTACAGGAAACTTTCGCTCGTCTAATACCGTGAGTAATGCCTCACCCACAACCCCTGTTGCCCCGACTATTGCTATATTTAATTTTCTCATCATACGCTCGCTATATTATTCTGCGCCTTTTGACGCAATAAATGATCCATTAAAACCAATGCCATCATGGCACGTGCCACAGGAACCGCCCGAATCCCAATACATGGATCATGGCGGCCTTTGGTCACAACGTCTATTTCATTCCCGTGTATATCTAAACTCTTAATCGGCGTAACTAAACTCGAAGTCGGTTTGACTGCAAGACTAAGCTTAATATCTTGCCCTGTACTAATGCCCCCGAGCATACCGCCTGCATGGTTACTTAAAAATCCTGTTTTATCTAAGGCATCGCGATGCACTGTGCCGCGCTGATTAATTGCATCAAAACCCGCACCAATTTCAACCCCTTTAACTGCATTAATCGACATCATGGCATGTGCAAGCGTTGCATCTAATTTATCAAACACCGGATTGCCTAAGCCTATTGGCACACCACGCGCCACAACCCCTACCCGTGCACCGATAGAGTCACCTTGACTACGCAATAAATCAATTTGCGCTTCTAATGCTTGCACTTGTTTTTTATTCGGACAAAAAAATGGATTGTTATTAATTTCTGCTTCTGATTCAAAGCTTAATACCTCATTCCCCATTTGCTCCAAATAGCTGATTATTTCAACATTAAATTGCTCATGTAAATAAAGCTCAGCAATTGCACCAGCTGCAACACGCGCTGCTGTTTCACGCGCTGAGGCGCGCCCCCCACCACGGTAATCACGATGTCCATATTTATGGTAATACGTAAAATCTGCATGCCCTGGCCTAAATTGCTCTCGAATTGCTTCATAATCTGCTGTGCGCTGATTGGTATTTTCAATCAAAAGCATCATCGGTGTGCCAGTGGTAAAACCTTCAAATACGCCAGATAAAATCTTAATTTGGTCTGCTTCGCGTCGCTGACTGGTATATTGAGATTGTCCAGGCCTGCGCTTGTCTAAAAAAGGCTGAATACGCGCCTCATCTAATGCAAAGCCTGCAGGACAACCATCAACAACGCAGCCCACTACAGGCCCATGGCTTTCTCCAAAGCTTGTGACTTTAAACAAAGTACCCAGCGTATTACCACTCATGCGTTAAAGTGCGCTTTCAGCTGTTCTGCTGTAAGTAAAAATACGCCCGTGCCCCCAGCTTCAAATTCAAGCCACGTAAACGGTACCTCAGGATAAGTCTTCATTAATTCTGCTTCTGAATTACCGACTTCCATCACTAAAACACCATGGCTGCTTAAATATTTTGAGGCTGAAAAAAGCATTTTCTCAACAATGGCGAGGCCATTTCTATCTGCATATAACGCAAGCTCAGGTTCATGCTGATACTCTTTGGGTAAGCTTTGCATTTCATCCGCACCGACATAAGGGGGATTACTTATAATTAAATCATACGATGCATCTGGTAGTGCATCAAAGCAATCAGACTGCAATAAATGCAATTGTTCTTCAACGCCATGTTCTACACGATTCATTTGCGCCACTTCAAGCGCCTCACGAGACACATCAACCGCATCGACTAAAGCATCAGGAAACGCATAACAACATGCAATCGCAATACAAGCACTGCCTGTGCCTAAATCTAAAATACGATTCACTTGAGTTGCTTCAATAAAAGGCGAAAATTGCGTGGCGATATACTCAGCAATGGGTGAGCGAGGAATTAAAACGCGCTCATCAACATAAAAAGGCAAATCAAAAAAGTAGGCTTGATGAATTAAATATGGCACAGGAACATGTTCTAGCATACGTCGCTCGAGTTGCTTTGTAAGATGTTGTTTTTCATCCGATGTGAGCTTTGCTTGCAATAGCATTGGCGCGACATCATGCGGCAGTGATAAGCTGCCTAAAACTAATACAAGCACATCGTCCCATGCATTATCTGTACCATGTCCATAGTACAAGGGCATTTTATTGGCCTCTGACAGACCAAATCGTAAAAAATCAATCACTGTATCAAAATCAGCGGTGGCTTTTAGGTAAGATTTCACCTATTTAACTCCCAAATGGTTTATTATACGCATATATATTAAACATCGATAGATATAATATGCGGCCAAACTTAAGCAATCCATGGGATGATTCTGATATTCAGGCGGAAACTTGCCTTAGTTTTGGCGAAACACGCATGCAGGCTAAGCAATTTAAAGCTTTAAAACAAGGTAAAATACGACCCGACATCAAGCTTGATTTACATGGGTTGCACATAGACCAAGCAGAAGATGAATTGCTTGCTTGTATTCAAGATGCTCGTGAACAACAAATACGCTGTATTTTAATTATTCATGGCAAAGGCGGCCGCTTTCACGGGGCATCTACTTTAAAAACCCATGTTAATAATTACTTAAAGCAATTATCAGACGTGCTCGCTTTTCACAGTGCAACACCACGTGATGGTGGCACGGGCGCGCTTTATGTTTTACTGCGCTCACAACGCACTGAAGAGACATACTAAAGACATACTAAAGACATAACAAAGCCGTAGTATGCTTGTTTTTTAGGTAAAAACCTCGTACTATTCGGACAAAATTTTTCAGCTGGAATAGATGCAATTTTATGACTAAACAAACAATTATTTTAGGTATCGCAGGCCCATCCGCTTCAGGTAAAAGTTTATTAGCAAATACCATCGTCAATGGCCTTGGTTCTGATCGCGTGGTTATTATTTCTGAAGACTCTTATTACAAAGACAATAGCCATCTGCCTTTTGAAGCCCGCGAAAAAATTAATTACGACCATCCTGATGCATTTGATCATGCTTTATTGGCTGAACATATTAAACAGCTTCAAGCAGGAAACTCAGTTCAAATTCCTATTTATTCACATTCAAAACATATTCGCTCGCCTGAAACACGAGAAATTGGCGGACATTCAATTATTATTATTGAAGGTATTTTATTGTTCAGTGAAGAAAGACTTCGCGAACTCATGAATATTCGTATTTTTATGTCTGCGCCACTCGATGTATGCCTTATTCGGCGATTAAAGCGTGATGTGGTTGAACGTCATCGTTCAGTAGAATCCGTATTACATCAATATGAAACCACTGTGCGTCCGATGTATTTACAATTTATTGAACCATCTAGCCGACATGCTGATTTAATTATTCCTCGTGGCGGTGAAAATCATATTGCGATTGATACCATCCAAGCAAAAATTCGCGAATTGTTATCAAACACACCTAGCTAATACCTAACTAAGGAGAAGTTTATGGGCATGTTAACTGGAAAAAAAGCGCTCATCGTCGGGCTCGCAAGTAACCGCTCAATTGCTTATGGTATTGCCAAAGCACTTCATGCAGAAGGTGCTGAATTAGCATTTACCTATCAAAACGAAAGATTACAATCCCGTGTTCAAAAAATGGCTGCTGAATTTGGTTCGGATTTAACCTTTCCTTGTGACGTTGCACATGATAACGAGATTACACACGTTGTATCAGAACTCGGTAAGCACTGGGATAACTTAGATGCATTGGTTCACTCTGTTGCATTTGCACCCGCCGATCAAATTGCTGGTGATTTTGTAGATAATACAACCCGAGAAGGTTTTCAAATTGCACATGACATCAGTGTGTATAGCTTGGTTGCTTTAAGCAAAGCATTTTTACCTATGATGGAAGGTACAAATGGTTCGGTTTTAACATTAAGCTATTTTGGTGCAGAAAAAGCCGTGCCTAATTACAATGTCATGGGCGTTGCCAAAGCAAGTTTGGAAGCAACCGTTCGTTATCTTGCAGCAAGCCTTGGCCCGCGTGGCTTACGTATTAATGCGATTTCAGCAGGTCCAATTAAAACATTGGCTGCAGCTGGCATTAAAGATTTTAGAAAACTACAAAATGCCTATGCAGGTGTTGCGCCTTTACAGCGTAATATTACAGCAGATGAAGTCGGTAACGCTGCCGCCTTTTTATGTTCTCAGATGGCTTCAGGCGTTACCGGTGAAGTGATGCACGTTGATGCAGGTTATCATGCCGTTTCAGGCTGTAGAATCGACGAGGTTTAAATAATAGGCGCCGTTGGCACATATGCCGGCGGATATACTGCTTTGCCTCTCTGCTGTGGTACAGCAGGGAGTGATGATTCGTCATTGACTTGCGGTGCATCTTCGACGTATCCTGCTTCGTTTGATAAATTCAAATCAATCGTCATATCACCAATCTTAATTTCTGCGCCCATATCGCCTTTTCTTAACTGACGAATCGAGTCTAAATTATTAGTTTGTAACGCCGTTCGACGCGCATGCATAAGCCCAAAAAAACTATATTGATTTGAAATCGCGCATCCTTTTTTCTCTTCGTCGATTTCACGTCTTAATAGCGCAATTGCAAGGCGCGTTTTAATCGGATCAATGCCATTATCTGTTAAGTTTTGTGCTTCTGGCTCTGTTAATTGGACCCGTCCAAAGTCTTTAGACATAAAGTCATTGTCTTCAATCAGGCCTTCAGCCGTTTTATTGGCAACATACATCATGCCAGCATGTGCAAGTGCCGTAAAAAGCGTCCCAACTGCCATAATGCCGAGCAGACTCCAGCCAACAGGGCTACTCACACCAATTGCAAGCATAATCAAAGGAACAACAACAGCTGAGCCTGTAAAAGAACCTGCTGCGCTTATTAACAATAAACTGGCCGAAAGTGATGCGTAATGTTTGCCTTCGTTGTTTACAATCCGTTCAATTATATCTGCAATTTCTAAGGCTAAATAAATTGCACCTCCGGTAGAGAGCGTCATAAGGGTTATTACAATCAAAGTGCCTATTGCCTCAAGCAATTTATCCCCTGTGCTTTTTGAGCTTGAGCTTGAGCTTGAAGAATAATATAGCTAACCCGCTAGACTTTTCCGTCTGATACAGCTAATAATACCCTCGATTTTTAAAAAGGGATTTTAGCTTTATGAAAGCGTACAGCCAGGATTTAAGAGAAAAAGTTATTGAGACTTACCAAGAAGGCTTATTAAATAGAAAGCAGATTTCAAAGTTGTTTAAGGTTTGCTATGACACGGCATGTACTTGGATTCATCGGTACGAAACCACAGGTGATTACAAGTCAAAACAAGGTGTTGGTTGTGGACGAAAAATCAGGTTTGATAATAGAGATTCGGTCTTGGATTTTATTGAAAAAAATCCTGATGCTAATGGTATTGAAATTCGAGACGCTGTAGCGCCAGAGCTACCTATGTCCACTTTTTATGACACGTTAGAGCGACTTGACGTCACATATAAAAAAAAGAACCCAAATACAAGCAAAGAAGTAAGTCCATACGAGAAAGTTTTATAACAAAAATAAATGCGATTGCACCAGAAAATCTTGTTTATCTGGATGAAACTGGTTTTGATGACAATATTGTTGTGCAGTATGGCTGGTCCAAAAAGGGAAAACGGAGCTATGCTGAACAATCAGGTTTTAAAAAAGAACGCTTAAGCATCGTTGCTGGTTACGTTTATGGGACGAAAGAATTAGTCGCTCCTTTTGAGTTCTCAGGGTACATGAATGCAGGTTTATTTAATGCTTGGTTTGAAAATATATTTTGCCCTGAATTAAAGCCCGGGCAAGTGGTCGTCTTGGATAATGCCAGCTTCCATAAATCACCAGAACTGTACGACATGGTTGAAAGCATGGGATGTTTACTTGTGTTTTTACCGCCTTACTCACCTGACTTGAATCCTATCGAAAAGGTTTGGGCTAATTTCAAGAGAAATCTCAGACGTATAATTAAGAAATGCGATAAATTTAGGGAGGCTATCACCCAGGCAATCAGGAAAACTTTACCGTGTTAGCTATA
>JASJHH010000168.1:0-5729 GCA_033791145.1 Legionella sp. | reverse complement strand
ATTAAACACCAAAGAAAACACCGAAGAAAACACCTAAGAAAAAATTAAACAACTACTTATTATTTATCAAGCACTCAAGCAACTAAATGAAAGAGTGTCTGATGAGTTTGTGGAAAAATCACTTAATTATGATGAGCAATTTAATCAAACGTTATTAAGAAAAATACAAGAGGAACTATATCACCTCGGTAACGCATCTATTCAAGAAGATAGTATTCCAGGCTCACCTCCTGATGTATTGGCTAAGATAAATCCGGGAAACCTAAAGTACTTGGTGGAGTCACTTCAAGTAAATGAAAAAGAAGAAGCATTTATTTAAAAAGAAGAAGCATTTATTGAAAAAGAAAAAGAAAGTATTGCAGAAGAAAAAGCAATGCTTGCAGAAGAAAAAAAAGCAACAGAAAGAGACGCAATTAATGGGGCATTTTATTATCAGCTGAGTGACTATTTTATTGAGAAATTAGGCGGGAATAATTCTAAAAATTTTAAATTAACGCATCGTGAGACAGGTGAGAAAATTGTATTAAAAGTAGAAAACCGCCTCGGTCTAACAAACCATGCAGCAAGCCAGTTAAGAAAGCATGGTTTGTCAGACGTGTTAACACCTATATTAGCAGAAAATCGGGTGACAATAGACTTACCAGCTGATAAGAATGGAAAGGTTGAGAAAGCAACACGGAATGTACAGTTTACAACGTTTTGTCTGGGGAGCGATTTAGAAAAGGCAGCGAAGAAACACAAAAAAAACGATACAGCTCGTATTTGTGATGCGCTTGATATTTACACACAAATGGTAGATATATTGGGCGTGATAGAAGCAAATGGCTGTGTGTTTTCGGACATGAAAAATAGCAATTGGCTGCTTGATGCAAAAGGCAATCTCAGAATTGCAGATACTAAAGGTTTTTTCTTTGCAGATAAATACGGCCTGATAGACGCTCAAGACACGGATGGAATAAATGGCGTATGTGGTATTAATTTTCCATGTACACCAACTATGACACCAATCAAGAATTTTTGGACAAAAAAACCTACTCCAGAGCAAGCACATGTATACATGCTGGGAAAAAATTTATATCAATACTTAACCGATTGTTCAATGCTTGAATTTGCTAGCAATCCTGAGAATACTAATCCTAATTTAGTAAAAGTAAAAAAGGTTGATGAATTAAATTTCAGCGCACCTATTTTTCAGACCGAGGAGGGGATGAAATTAGAGGCGACCATTAAAAAACTGATGGTAACCAAGCTTTCAGAGCGACCCTCTCTTGACGATGCGAAAGAAATGTTTGAAGAAGTACGAGAAATTCTTAAACAAATGGATGATCCACCTGAACAAATAAAGAATCCACCTGTTCGAGAGACCAGTGCTGTATGTAAGCATGTGAAAGCATGTACGGCGCTCATGAATCCGCTTAAAGCATCTGAAAAAATGGATGCTTTAATAGAGATAGCGGGTTTGAAAATGGGAGAGGTTAAAACGCCTGAAGGCAGAGAATCACTACAAAATATATTAAAAAATCTAGATGCTTCTTCAAGTGATGAAAGTATTGAAGAAGCTAAACAAAACATAGAGAAAATAGAGCCTGAGTTTAAAGCCTGCAGAGATTTGTTAATAGAGATTGCAACACATAGAATTACAACAGGAAAGCTTACAGATACCAAGATGGATGTATTTTTAAAAACGAATGGTGCAGCGATAAATGATGCGAAGACTCAAGGTGATATTACAGCCTTACAAACAAAACTAGAGCGTACACTAGAAGGCTTAAAAAGTAGTAAACCCTATATAAACGAAATTGAAAAACTGATAACAAAACCTCAAAAGAATATATTTGGTTTGGAGACAAAAAAAGAAAAAAAAGGGATGCCTGAAAAAAGAGAAGAAGTAAGGGCTGCTATACTGAATGTTGATCTAGAAAAGCGAGCAGATATTGCTAATAATCTGACTGTATTAAAGGCACTTGGGTCGCAACGCAAGACTTACATCAAGGCCAAGAAAAAGAGCTCAGCACCGAAAAAACACAGAAGTTATCTAAAGCCGAGACAACATAGGCCATTTAGAAAATATACTAAAAAAGCAGCGAAAGCTAAAAAAGAGAAAAAAGCGAAGATGCTCGGAAAATTTGAAAAATTTAAAGTAACACATCAAAAAAATCGTTCTAAGATGGTCGAACAAAAAAGCCAGCAGGACCAAAAAAAATCCTCTAATCATATAGAGACTGATCCAACGTTTAAACTATAATAGGAGTACGTAATGACTGTGTCGCAAAGTGATTTATTGAATGCATTACCATTTACACTGGGTGAGGATGCATCAGCACGGCCCGAGAAAGCACGCGATTTTCTTGCTTTATGGCATGCAGCAGACTCAAATACACGCCTAAGCCAAGATGACGAAGGGAATTCGGTA
Organism: Legionella sp.; assembly: GCA_033791145.1. GTDB lineage: Bacteria > Pseudomonadota > Gammaproteobacteria > Legionellales > Legionellaceae > JAALKW01. Next base: position 3,316 of record JASJHH010000168.1, on the reverse strand, counting down.
TTACATTTTATCGCACTGTATGGATATGACGATTTAATTCAAACAGTTTTAAACGATGAACCGGAACTTGCAGAAAAAAAACGGACATATACAGATGAATACCCGATTCATCTTGCTGTTTCAAATGCTATATTCGAAGAACATGGAGATAGTGGCTTAGCTGTGATTAAAAAATTATATGCATGCGATCCTAATACAGCAACACATCAAAATTCCGATGATCAAACAGCGCTACATTATGCAGTACGTTATGGTTCAGCTAAGATGGTGAAATATTGCTGTGAGCATTTGGGGCAGGCAAATATTGATGAAAAGGATACTGAGGGCATGACCGCACTTGCATGGGCTGAATCAAAACCTGCGATGAAAGCATATTTGATTGGGCAGGGTGCGAAGGAAGCCGAAGTTGATTTTCGCGCTCAAACACAAATGAGACTTTGATGAGGGATTAGATGAGTGAATTAAATGAGGTAACACCACTGGAATTATTTCAGGCACTAGAGCTAACACGTTCGGATGGCCCGAAAGAAATAAAAACAAAGGCAGCTGAGTTTAAGGCCTTGTGGGCACGCGCAACCCCTGACGTGTGTCGTGCACAAAATAGCGCAGGTCAAACCGTATTACAGCTGATGGTGGTTTACGGGTTTAATCTGCTGATTCCATTTATTCTTCAAGACATGCCAGAACTTGCGCTGCGACATGCAAAACAAAACAATGAATATCCGATTCATACGGCGATTTTAAATCATGAAATAGATGTGGTGCAGTTGTTATTAGAGGTACCTGGCGTTTCGAATTTAAGAAATGATAGAAATCAAAGCATTTTACATTATGCAGCGCGGTTTGGATCGCAAGATATGATGTTATTGTGCTGTAAAAAACGAGCGGGCAATATTGATGAAAAAGATAGATTTGGAAAAACCCCTCTTGCTTTAGCAAGAGAAGAAAATTCACCTGATGTTGAGGCGGTATTAATCGCACAGGGAGCCGATGGAAATTTGGTTGAGGGGTTTTGATTCCCATCTATAAATAGACTATTATTATCTATATATAGATGGCAGGTGAGTTGAGACATATCATGAATCGCAGCATAGCATTAAAACACAATCTAGCTTTAGAGCCAGATAAGGATAACTTAAAGAGAAATACTGCAAATATTATTCAGCTATTTAAACATTGGGACTTAAAAATAGAAGAACAATGCGTTTTGCTAGGTGGCATAAGCCCTCAACAACTCAATAAATTTAAAAATGGTAAGGCTCATATTTCAGGGATAGATACGATTGAACGTGTGGGTAATCTCTTAGGCATACATAAAAGCTTGAGAATTTTATATCCATACAATAGAGCTGCTGTATATAAGTGGGTGAAGGCTAAAAATAAAAAATTGCATAATTTTACGCCGTTAGAAGTGATGTTATCAACGCACTATATTGGCATTGCTCAGATTAGAAAGTTGACTGATTACATGAGAGGTATTTAATTAAATGCATTTGTTTGAAGTAATCAGTGATTATGAGAATGATGTTTTTCGAAATATCCCTTCGATTAAACCAGCCCAAGATTTATTTTATGATTTAAGTCATGATAAAAAAGATTGGGCCGCGGCTAATATCTTAGAAACAGAAACGCATAGTTTGGTTGAAAATAATCAATTGATACAAAGAGGATTTGAGTACAGTGAAAATTTATTTATTGATTATCCATTTGAAAATTTAACCGTATCTCGTTTTGGCGATGGGAGCATACCTTGTTGGTATGCCTCTGAAACATTACAAACCACAATCTATGAAACGACCTATCATTTTGTTCAGGGCGTGAATGATTCAATCGATGCATTTATGGATGAAAAAATAGTTAAGGCAGATAGACGCGTCGCTAAAACAGCTTGTATGGGTTTAGCCATTGATTTATCCACTAAAACTGAAGAATTTCCGTGGTTAGTCGATTCAACTCATTATTCAAGTTGCCAGGAAGTAGGAAAAAAAATCGCAAAAGAAGGTCATCCTTTATTAAGAGTAAAGTCAGCGCGTTATTCAAAAGGGATTAATGTGGTGGCATTTAATAGCAGTGTTTTATCTAATGTTAGAGATTATTGTTTTTTAAGTTATTCGCTTAACTTAGAGAATATGGAAGTGACCGTTTCACGAGGAAAAAAAATGGTTATGCGTATTAAATTTAGTTGAAGCTTTTTGGATATTATAGCGCCACCCACTAACATTTAGACCCCAGCCGTCTACGCCACCCGGCCCCAGCTACTACGCCACCCGGCTTGTCCGGGTGGTCTAGTCAAGTTACGTTTTAAAATCACTGGATGGCCCGAATGAATCGGGCCAAGTAGGTAGTGGGAGCCAAGTAGGTAGTGGGAGCCAAGTAGGCGAAGGGAGGCGTCTACTTGTTAGTGGGTGATGCTACACTTTAAAGGTAGGCTATACTTTTGTTATAACACAACAATTTGTATTGTTTTTATCCGGTTAACAGGGGATTCATCATGAACAAGTCAATTTTACTGAACAGTATTGTAGGCCTAAGCGCTTTAATCGTTGCTGGGTCGGCGGCATCCACCACGCCCACATGTATAATTTCTAACGCTAGCACGGAATCACAAAACGTATATGTACAGCCGGGAGGTGGGCTCAGTGTGACCACTATCACGCCTGGCAAGTCATCACCTTCTTTGGACGCCAGCCTCGGCTGTGAAATCTCGTGCTCATCCGGGATAAATAACTCAATGATTGTGAGTACTGGAACAACCAGCGTTACATGCGCAACAACATCCTCAATGCCTGTGAAACAATAACGCTAGATAATGGGGTCGGGTTAATTAGATTTTATTGTGTTCGGTTTATTAAGCCGAGCTACTACTATGTAATGCATTCAATACAATCCCTTCTTCTTCTTCATTTGGCATAGGATTAGTTCCGGGTAGGGTATGTGTTCCAAAAAACAAATGACGACACGAAAAAAAGCCAGTCGGATTTAACGCTTTTATCTCTTTGATAGTCTCTCTTATTAATAAACCAAAAATGCTTGATGCGGCAAAGATAAAAGTAGCGCCTATACCACCAATTACCTTAGCCATTATTGAAGAACCAGGTAGTTTTGAGATGATGAGGGCACTGAGCCCCCAGACGGTAAGTAGCAAAACCATCAAGTAAAGCAGTTTATCTCTTAATCCCCCTGTGTCAGGATAGTTGTCGGATCTTCTAAAAATAAAATCAGGGGGCTGGAGAACGGTAATGGCATTATCATCAACAATAAAAGAATCAGTTATATTAAAAGCCTTGAATCGAAGGCCTGGTGTAACGCTCGACTC
>JASJHH010000167.1:0-5040 GCA_033791145.1 Legionella sp. | reverse complement strand
GCCCCTCTGACATCGGGTCTGTTTTTTAAAACTTGTGAAGGTAAATTAGTCGGCACTAAGCCATCGCTTTTTAATGCCATAAATTGCGACCCAATACCAACATCCCCTGGATTTTCATTAAGCAATAATCTTAATGCATTTCTAGATACAACCACATTATTTTTAATCACGGGTAGCTCAGCATCAGCTTTGTCATATTGCTGCTCATATTCTTGCAAGGTATACAGTGAAATTAAGCCATCGGTATATTGCCTTTTTGCGAGTAATAATAAGGCTTTTAAATCAGCCACTAATTGCTGTTGTTGGTTTAATAAATGCGTTTGCCCTGCATAGGAAAAATAACCGGCAGCAGTTTGACTAATCACCGATAAAACAACGGTGTCTCTTGTGGTTGCTGATGCAAAAAGCGTTGCTTTTGCACGCTCACTGGAACGCAAATATTGAAATAAATTTAACGCATAATCAGGCAGCACACCAGAGCTATAGCCAGGTCTAAAAATATTAACTTTTGTATTTGCATAGCCTAATAATAACGCATTAACAGAGGGGATAATCGAATACTGTATTTGTAATAACTCGCCTTGTGCCTCTAACACATGACCGACCGCCACTTGAATATTATTATTATTTTCAACAGCTTTATTAATTAAACTTGTGAGTTGTTTATCATGAAATTGCTGCCACCAAGGCAGGGTTGGTAAATTAATATTTTCTGATTTTGATAAGCTATCTGCGCTCTTCCATTTATCAGGTTGGTTTATTTTTGGCTTTTTATAAAGTGGACCATACAAAGCACAACCCGAAAGGGCCGTCACAAGCAAAATATAACCAAACAAAACACTTGCATTTTTTATCATCAAGAGGACAATTGGATTGTCGTAGACTCAAGATAAAACATAACAAAACAGACTGCAACATGCTGCCAAAATCTATATTACAAGCCATGCGAAATGGGGCGACTGTGATTACCCCAAATAATCGCTTAAGCGAACAATTGCTCGGTCAATATTTAGAGACCAGTCAATACAAAACGCTTCCAAAACCTAGCTGCTTTGCCTACCCTGCCTTTTTGCGAGAGCAATTTAAGCAATACACACAAAATAACACAACATCTACACACCCTCGTCTTCTATCAGCCGCGCACATACAAGCCCTATGGCGTAAAATTTTAAGTACTGACGCACAGCTAGATGCCAGCCAAAACTTATTAAATACCATCCATCAAGCCTTTGTGATTTGTGAAAATTGGCAGGTTGCACTCCCCCATAAAGATTTTCAAGCAACCCCCCAAACCGAGCTGTTTGAAAGCGTACGTTTTCAGTTTTTAAATGCACTTAAAGCACTGGATGCAATCACTGAGCATCAACTCGCAGCGCATGTGATAACCCATCAAATACGTCCAAACACCCAACACATCCTATGGGTCTGCTTTGATGACTACACGCCCGTGCAAAAAGCACTTCAAACACAGTTTAATCAGCTTAATATCACACAAACACATATAGAACTCGACAACATACAAAGCTTAAGCCACCAATGCATTGCCAATGATAAGCAAGATGAATACACGCGCATCTTAGATTTTATTAATACGCACCTTCCCAAGCGCATTGGCATTATTGTCCCCAATCTTAATCAAGAAGCACCTCAGCTACAGCGCTATTTAAAGCAATATTTTAAAGATGATTTATTTGATTTTTCTCTCGGAAAACCACTCGCAGACTACCCCCTCATTGCACATGCCCTACAGTGGCTCAAACTCAATTTATTTGAAATTAATCATCACGAAATAAAGCTTTTATTGCATTCACCTTATTTGACCTGTGCAGAAGAAAACCATGATACACGTGCCCATGCCCTACACCATATTCCATTGCTACAAGAACGCACCCTATCGTTTGAAACATTTAAATATGCTTTAAAACATGCAACCCCTCAATTATTCCACGCCCTTGATGCACTAACGCCTTATCCAAAACAAGCTACGCCAAGGCAATGGGCTGAGTTATTTTTAAAACGTTTAAAGCAACTCGGATATCCTGGAGAAAAACCGCTTAATTCAATACAATATCAATGCTTTGAGCGCTTTGTTTTATTATTTGATGAACTCGCAACGCTCTCACTGATTCATCCTGTTATGAATGCAAAATCAGCACTCGAAGCTTTTCAGGATTTAACTAAGTTTTGTATTTTTCAGCCTGAAAAACAAACCGCACCGATTAATATCTTAGGATTACTTGAGGCATCGGGTTGCGAGTTTGATGCAATTTGGCTCTGTAACGCAACCCATCAAACCCTTCCTAGCAAAGCACACTTAAATGCATTTATTCCCATCACGTTACAGCGCGAACAAAACATGCCTTACGCGCATGCAAAACGCGAATATGAGCTTGCCGAAAAACGGATTCACCGCCTCAAACAATCAGCCGAAACCCTTGTTTTTAGTTATCCTGCACGCCTAAACGATATCCCAACACAAGCCAGCCCACTGATTATTGATTTACCGCTATATTCACACACCCCCATCAAACCACAATCAAAACTTGCTTTAATTCAATCAAACGAAATCTACCAACTGCCTTTTACATCACTTGATTCAATAAAAGGTGGCAGTTCACGACTGGTTAACCAAGCGCTTTGTCCCTTTCGTGCCTTTGCAGCGCACAGGCTTCACGCAACAGCACCACCTGACATCACAGATGGTCCTGATGCAAGCATCAGGGGTCAGGTCATTCATCATGTCTTAGAGCAGCTTTGGCGTCTTTTAGGCTCGCAAAAGGCATTGCTTAATCAAAGCACCGAAATGCTGGATGAAAAAATTAATCAAGCCATACACACCGCTTTAATTCCCCTTCAAAAAAACAAACCACATTCATTCCCAAAACTAGTTCAATCTATCGAGCAAGAAAGATTAAAACGCTTGGTCCATGCAGCGCTCCATTGGGATAAAACACGAGATGCGTTTAAAATAGAAGCCCTTGAAGCGAGCTTTACACTTACGCTCGGTGCGCTTTTGTTTCGTGTACGCCTAGATAGGCTGGATAGTTTATCTTCTGGTGAGAAGTGGCTAATCGACTATAAAAGCCGTATCCCTTCTCCCCTACCGTTTGATGAAGAACGGCCTGAGTCACCACAGCTCTTACTCTATGCTTTATTAGATAATCAAATTAGAGGTTTATTATTTCTTGAGCTCAAAAAAGGCCATGTCGCTTGCCGTGGCTTTGCTGAAGATGCAAAAAATATAACCGGTATTAAATCATTAAAACCAGATGAAAACTGGAGCAGCTATCAACACCTTTGGCATGAACGCTTAACCTTACTTGCCGATGAGTTTCATCAAGGCTTTTGCCCACCTAAACCTAAAAAAACAAGCACATGCCAAACCTGTAGCTTTCATAGCTTATGTAGGATATAAATACACAATTCTGAGTGTTTACGCCGCATCTTTGTGCTCTATAATCTGAACCTCCAGATTAAACCCATATTTATTCAGTTCATCCTGCATGGCTATTTGTATAAAATGTATCGGGGAATATCCCAATCTTGACGCAAAATCTGAAGCGGCCTTTGCGCTCACAATACGACGATTATGCTCAAGATCACATAAATATTGACGAGACACCGCTAGTTTTTTTGCAAATTCAACTTGGGTCATTGCTTCACTTTCACGAATAGACCACAACAAATGACCTATCGTTACTTTTTTCCCTGTCAAATTTTCAAGAAAAGATATACTTCTATCACTGATTGGCGTTTTTTTATTAATAGTCATGTTTGTTCACCTCAATGATTTCAATAAAATGTATCGTTCCATTTTCATTCGTTACATAAAAAGCACGGTATGCTTTATTTAAGCGTATGGAACGCTGTTTTTTTCTATCACCTTTTAAAGGTTCATCATGAAATCCTGTCCGCTTCCTCATCTCCCTAAGTCCATATTTTCTAACACCATCAACCCAAACTTGTAGTTTAAACACAATATACGAAGGTATTTTCCTTAAATCGTTCTCAGCCTTGGTTGAGAGCTTCACTTCAAAAACATCCATGTTTATCCCTTTTTGTTCACTTTGTAAGTGTACTATGTTTTTAATAAATTTACAATATTTTAAAAGATCCTCTGCTTGTTCCATATACTTTTCCAAGGCAAACTAACAAAAAGCACCCAAGCTGAAATCATGTGAATTTTTCAAAAAAAATACATTGCATACTCATCTTGCTCTTTTACTTAAGCAGCACGCCGGCATGGTCAATCACAAGCACCAATAAATTTTGGGTGCCCATCACACTCAACGGCAATTATGGTAATTTTTTATATTTTGTCGAACCACAATTACGGCTTGTTGAACCGAAAACACCGAACTTTAATAAAAAAACCAGCGTTTTTAACCAGTTTTTAGGTAATTTTGCCGGTGGGTTTGAAGTTTATCCTGAGTGGCAGCTCTGGTTTGGTCAAGCCATCAGCACTATCGCACAGGATGCTATCGCACTCAGCCGTGAAGAATATCGTGCCTGGGAGCAAATCATTTGGCATCATGAAACCTTAAAAAATATAACGATTAATTCACGATTTCGTGCCGAACAACGTCGATCGCTTGATTTTAAAGAATGGGCTTTTAGGCTCCGTGAGCGATTAATTATAAACTTCCCGCTCACGCAAAATATGTCTTATGAGCTAAGCGATGAAGTTTTATATAATCTCAACGCCGTACCTTGGATTGACACCACTGCATTAGACCAAAACCGCGCTTACCTTGCGATTGTCCAAACTTTTTCTGAAAATTATGCTTTTGCAATTGGCTATATGAACCAATATTTATTTCGAAAAAAACCGCTCTCGCAAGCCAACCATGTTTTGTATCTTAATTTCAGGTATAACTTGCCCACTTAATTTAATAAGAATTAAAATCACCTACATGTCACGGTTGATTCTCGGACTCATCAAAGAAAATGGCATCATACTCGAGTCAGGCTCTGACACTTCAGCGAGATAAGCATCATGATTGCTTACCTGTCTATGATTAAAAAAACACGAACAACAAC
>JASJHH010000166.1:0-4035 GCA_033791145.1 Legionella sp. | reverse complement strand
TTCGTCGTCTTATGAGCCTTTAATGCTTCAATAGCCACCTTTGCTTTGAATTCAGAACTGAACGTTTTTTTAGCCATTTTCGTACCCCTTGAGCCAATAGTTATATTTTACACTACTGTCTCATTTTTGGGGTCCACTACTATCCGCTGTTGACGTTCAACAAATGCAAATCCTTTGCCAAGTTCTAGTAAAAATTGCTGAAGATTGTTTATGAGGCCTTGTTCAAGTTCCGTTTCAACCACTGGTTGATGAGGTAAATTTAGAAAATCCAAGATATAGGGATCACGCAAGTAGTTTTTAGCGTCAATTTGTAAAGGCTTTGTATGAGTCTCTGCTTCTTGGATAACAGGGGCTTTATCTTTACTCATGAGTAAACGATCATAATAAAGCTTATCAATTTGTCGATCTAATGCTCTGACACTCCATGCATTTTCTATGGCTTCTTGGGTATACCATTCACGTGCCTTAGCATCTTGAACGCGTAATAAAATACGATGATGTGTCCAACTCAATTTGGTACTCACTGAGTGCCAAATTGGATTTTGTAAGTAAAAAGCCCGCATATTTAATAAATTCCTTGCAGTAAAGCCTTTACCAAACTCTTTGCGTAAATCTTTTGCTAGTGATTCAATCTGAGATTGACCATAGGCGGCTCTTTTGTCTCCTTTTTGTTCATGCTCTACGATTAAGTGCCCTACCTCCCAATAAGTTTTGACCATTGTATGGTTTACTGTTTGTTGCAGTTGTGTGCGTGTCTGATGGAGCAGTGTGCGAATAGCAGAGAATAATTCAGTAGACATCGGGGTATTCATTGTATGGCTTCCTTTTCCGTGGGTTGGATTGCAATCACCGCAGCAGATTCTACAATATTCATGCATTTTAAAATATAGTTTGTAATGAGTTGCATCGGTTTTCTAAGGCGCTCAACATCGACAATAATATAACCGGCAGTGACGTCATTGTTCATCTTGTGATTGAGCAGTCGTTTGAGGGCGTAGGCTGAAATATCTAGGCTTTCTGCAATAGTAATAAAGGTTCGACGTAAATCATGAACTGTAAATTGAATATTTGAAATTTCAGTGACTTTAGCCATCAGTTTGCGTGGTTCGATAATATGTCCTGCAGCGCCTGGTCCAGGAAATACATAGGCATTGATGCGATTTTTTTTGCGTGATTCAAACAATGTATATAAGTAATCAGAAAGTGGCAGAGTATGTGATTCATTATTTTTAGTTTCGGTGATGGTGAGTGTTTTTGCTGTGAGATCGACTTGTTCCCATATGAGCGTAGCGGCTTCTTGACGACGTAGTCCAGTTAATAAGATTAACAAGAGATAGTCTTTGAGTACTAAATTGGGTAATTGCTTGAGTGCGTCATACCAAGGGGCAAGTTCATGTGCTTTAATAAATGTTTGACGGCGTTCTATGCGATACCAAGCCCGTGTTTGTGATAAACGATTAACAGGGTTTTCAGGTATCAGTGTTCTGCCGTTGGAATCTTCATATTGACCTGCAGCAAAGTTAAATAAAGCACGTAAAACACGCATGGCTAAATTGGCATAGGCTTCACCGTGCTCAGTACCCAATTTTTTATGCTGTTTAGCAATTTTATCTTTCGTGATTGAAAGCAGGGGTTTAGTGCGCCAACTCGGAAAGGCTTTATTAATGATTTGCTTATAATCTCTGAGGGTAGAGGGCTTTAAGGATTTTCTAACGACGATGTAATCGTTAAATACAGTGTTTAGGGTGATTTCTCGTATTTTAGCCGTTTGTTTTTCTGCTGCGGGATCAAAGCCCATGGCAATTTGGCCTAATAATTTTTGTGCTTCTTTTCGAGCCATTTCAACGGTGAGTTCAGGGTAGCGACCTAAAGTGATTCGCGACAGCTTATTTTTGATCAATTTTTCGAGAAAAAATGCTTTGGTACCGCCAGAAGTAATACGGACGCCAAAGCCTTTTAGATTATCATCGTAATAACGTTTTTGAGTGCTTTTGCCAATTTCTTTAATAAGCGGGACGGGGAGCTTATCAATCATTGATTTTGTGATTTTCATTTTTGGCTTCCATTGGATGCGTGTCGAATCCGTGTCGAACATATGTCGAAGAATTGTTTAAAACATGATAAAAGACTTTATAACTAATTAAAAGAGTAATTCATTGAAATATAAAGCATAATAAAAGAAGTTAAAGCTGTGTCGAAATGGCTAAAAGTGGCCAATTCTTAATTTGTAATCAGTAGGTCCCGGGTTCGACTCCTGGTGCCAGCACCAATAAAATCAACAACTTACGTGAAATTCAACTTTTCAAACTTTCTAATTCTATTTATTTTACTAAAGCGCCACGCTTACTCTAGAGGCTGTTGACATTTGCTCCCCCCGTCGCCTACGTCCCGCGGCTTGTCCGGGTGGTCCAGTCAAGTTACGTTTTAAAGTCACTGGATGGCCCGAATGAATCGGGCCAAGTAGGCGGAGGGAGCAGTCTACTTGCTAATGGGTGTCACTATAGCTTGTGGGAAGCTACCAAAAAACAAGAATTTTAATCAATTTACGCGGTTATGCAAGAACTCTAATATATTATATGTGCTGAAGGAACGCTTTATATGCCAGAAGATGCAACGGTAAAACTTGATGAGCTTCTGCAATCTGTAAAGGGAAATGAAGAACTATTATCTGAGTTTGAATCAGAATTAAGCTCGGTTACTACCGAGCTTGTAGAGGGAAAGGAGACAGGTCAGCTGCTCAATGATGAAACTGAAACAGTTCCTAAGTGTTTTGAAGATGCAGCAGAAAAACCAAGCTCAGTGATGGATGCACTAGATGCGATGAAACAAGAAGCGGGCTCTTCAAAAATTGTAGAAGAACCAGTAGCTGCAATAAGAGCATCGAAGTAATCTGAACTTAATAAGTTGGAATCATCTAAATTTCTTTTTTGTTTGCTAATTGATTGAGTGCTACTCTGTGGGCACATCTTTGTAAATGCGAAGGGGTGTAACCTATGGTGCTGATACGAGTCAGGCAGCAGAGGAAATGGGGTTGTTTTGAAAAGCAGTAAATTAAGGTCGAAATTTCAGATGAACTTAGAAGACTGGGATGAGCTTCTCAATCAAGCACCGCAAGAGCGTAATAAATTATTAGGCTCTATGTGGAGAAAAGGGGAGATTAACTCGGAATATGTCCAATTAGTACTGGCTGCACCAGTAAAAAGAGATGGTAATTTATTTTATTTTACTCTTAGAGAGAAATTGCTTTTTGAAAGCGTATTATCATTGATAGAAACGCTGCCCTCTGAAGAAGCGACGTCTGATTGTTTAGAAGCCTGGAATATAGAGTGCTACGATTTGTTTAAGTTTATGCTTGAAAACTGTAATCCGTCAGAGCAAGTAAATATGATGTTAGCAGTGGAATGGGATGAGCATGTTTTTTCTAAGATGAGTCCTAAAACGTTTTTTTATGCGCTGATGTGTTTTGGTGAAGAAGGAGCAGCAGTGCAAGACTTCGCGTGCTTTTTTAATTGCCGAGAAATAGATAAACAAGCATTTACTGATTACATTATTGGTTATGTTCGTAATTTAAAGAATGACCTTGAGTTGTTAGAAATAAAGAAAATGATTGATTCGCCTGACAGTGCTTTTGCCGAATATTTTTCATCTGGCCGAACGTATAAGGATAGCTTGTCATTTGTGGCATGCTGGTATGAATGCTCAAACACACGGCCTTATAATCAAACGATTGAGCAGATTCAAGCGGTAATAAATAATATACTTCCGCCACAAGAGGAAAGGGTGATGCAGCGGAGTTGCACATGAAGGAAGTACCTCGTTGTTTTAATTTTTACAATATAGGGCTTGAACACTTATATTGTAAGCGCGCCCCAATATAAAAAAACATTTAGGACTTTAGGGGCTGTTGACATTTGCTCCCCCCGTCGCCTACGTCCCGCGGCTTGTCCGCGGGATCCAGGAGATGCTTATGTCAAGAACATATTTCTTCGTATAAATCACGCCATGTTGGATTAAACCCTTCGATTAAATTGAGTT
>JASJHH010000165.1:0-16217 GCA_033791145.1 Legionella sp. | reverse complement strand
TTCGTCGTCTTATGAGCCTTTAATGCTTCAATAGCCACCTTTGCTTTGAATTCAGAACTGAACGTTTTTTTAGCCATTTTCGTACCCCTTGAGCCAATAGTTATATTTTACACTACTGTCTCATTTTTGGGGTCCACTACTGAGGGCATTAGTGCAAATAAACACATACTTTATGATTCAAGGAAATTAGATACGTTGCAATGGCTTGTTAAAATAGCAGAGCGAAATGAATTAATGTTGGTGGCTGAATTATTGGAATTATGTGCATCTGACGGCAAGGTTGATCGCATGATTGAAATACTGTCGAACCCTGAATATGCGAATCAAAATAATACGTTATCTGCATTGTGCCAAGAACAAGACTTAAGTAAAGCATTACAAGCGATGGTCAGTCGTAGGTTATTTACAAATAAACATCGTGATTTAGAGCAGCTTGAAAGCGACATACACACTCAAATAGAGGTCTTTGTTTCATCATCCGATATGCCTGAAGTATCTCAAATGCAATTACACCAAGAACTCGTAAAAAGTCATCATGCTTTAGTCGATAAAATAACCAATTGCAGTCAATTATTAGCTCAAGCTGAAGCCAAACAAACGTTGTCCGACTATAGAGAACCGTTGGCTGATGATGAGACACCTAGCAGTAAAATCTAGTGAATCTGACGCCATTGATCTTAAGGCGTGTTGACAATTGCGCTACAGCCCCTAATATCAGCCCATTCTTGATGGATAATGTTAGTTAAAATGGCAAATTCTTTTGACGCCTCAATGTCATGTTCTTTCCAATAATCAGTGAGCTTATTGCGAGTCTCTTGACCCATCATGCGTTGCTGTATCCATTTCTCACTGTAGCCATGCCTTTGCCAGGTCTCTCTCGCTCTATCAAGAGAACGAGATGGATCGCCCATTTCCTGCATTCGCTCATAACCTACTTTTGCAAGCCACAACTTAATTGGCTCCGCTTTTGGACTTGGGACCGATTGAACAAGCCGCAATATTACCTCGGAAGTCGCAACATCTGTGAGATATTTTTTCCCATCCGCTGCTTCCAATTTCAGTCGGTGACAATTTGTCACCGACTCATTCCCTTCCTTACGTAATCGCTCTTTTAGCTTATTCCAATAATTTCTAGCCAATTGATACTCTGGCTGCTGAATTAATGCTTGAATAATATCAACAACAGAAAAAAACCATATTTCTTTTTCTTCGTCATATAAACGACGTATTTCATACTGCTCAAAAATAACTGGATTACTATCCACACCAAACCCCTTTATCTTTTTCTTATGAAATATTTTAAATGAGAACAACAGGATATTATATAAAAACAGCCACTGCTCTTTATATCCGCCTAAAATCTGTGATAGTTAAATGACCCAAATGATATTGATATTGCAAATGATAAGTTGCAGCTTCTTCATGAAAAGCATGTGATTTAATTGCACGTTTTAATTTTCCTGTGACCGTACAGCCTAAATTTTTTTCGTCGAGCCGTATGTCTTTTATTTCAAAATAACTAGCGCTTTTTTTAGTGCTTACAACACGTGCTTCTTTATTTAAGCATTCCAAAAATTTGGGATAATAAGTCACATCCGCAAATGAAAGTAAGCGTTTATGACGCGCTCGGACCGTCTCAGGAGTAATATTAAAGCGTGAATACATAAAGTTTTCTGTCATCATCGAAAGATAATGGCTATCTGCTGAGACATCACTTTTTTGATACCCCAATGCACCTGAAAATGGGGTGATTTCTATTTTTTGATGGCGCGTGGTATACCATGCAAGCGTTCCTGTTAAAATATTACTGAGTAATAACCCAAGTATCAGGACATACATTAGGTTTAAACGTGTCGCGAATTGACGCAAACGTCGGTTTTCTGCATTAAAATCCATTGTAACTTCCTTGATTTGTATAAATTTACTGCCAGATAAAGATAAAAAGCAACCGGCCATACATCTGCCCATTGGCCGGTTGCAAAGATTGGACTTACTCATAAGACTTCAAGCGATTTAATGATTCCTTTTTATTTAATATCGCTCTTGTTTTTTTCTTAAATAACCCTCCCTGTTAATATGACAAACTCGTTTTAAGTGCAAACATACTCCATTCCATTTTCTGCTTTTACTTAAAACACAAAAAACAAACATCCTCTTAAATTAATCTTGCCTCCAACACGCAACAACAAGAAAAATATGATACATTGACTCGGTTGGGTGATTGACTTTAAAACCAATAAATTTATTGGTTTGGATGGTATAATAGCTTCTTTGCCTCTGTCAATGTTTTTATTAATTATTTTATTGGTTTTGAATATCTTATGAATCCGGCGCTACAAACCAACCTCAAAAAATTGATGATCAAACACAGCAATATGAGCGTGAGTGACTTAGCTAAAGCAACCGGATTACCGCAACCCACTTTATATCAGCTCTACACGGGGGTAACTGAAAACCCCAGAAAAAAAACACTGATAGCGCTTGCAGATTATTTCTCGGTAACGGTGAGTCAATTGCTTGGAGAGGCGCCCTTGCCTGTCTATTTGCCTGAAAAAACGAAAGTACAATTAGAATTAAATACAGCGCCGCTCTTAACATTAGATGACTTATATCATTGGCCCAATCAAATTAATCTTGATCATAAAAAAGAAATTTTTTTAGACAATCCATCCAACCACACAACCTTTGCTATCACCATGCCTGACAACAGCATGGAGCCTCTTTTCCCAAATGGCTGCCTTCTTATTTTTGACACGGAAAAAACAGCACGCGACCAAGACTGTGCAATTGTTTTTCTAAATGCCACGAATCAGTTTGTTTTTAAAAAAATACTCATGCGGAATGAGTTAATTTATGCACAATCCGTTCATGCCACACACAACAATCCCGAAGCTATTTTGCTTGCCCCGCAAGATAAAGTTTTTGCAGCGCTGCGTGAGGCGCGTTTAAGTTTTGAAGCCTAAAACCGCGCTTCTTTAAGTGCATCGTTCAAACCGGCCATATAACCAATGCGATTCGCGTCTTCAGAAGATAATTTTTTAATAAACACTTTATTTTTAGATATAGTTGATGCTGATTCTTTTTCAAGAATAACATGCTGATGATTGTTTTTTAATGTAACGAGGTACTCTTGTGTTTCTGCGCTTCGCTCTAAAGATGCGACCTGAAAGTCAGGCGCGGCATGTCTTTTCCAAAGCCACTGCCTCAAAGATAAGTATGTTGCTTTTGCCGCTAAAAAGAAACGCGACGCGCTATAGCGATTACAGAACACTACCCAATCCATGATGTCATCCAATGATGCTGTTCAAAAAAACCACCTTCCTAATGGCAAGAAATTGTAACACACATGACTTTTAAAAAAACCCCATATCCAAAACAAGCAATGGGGTTTTTATATGCTTAGTAAGAAAATTGGTTCAAGTATGTTCCGGCATCTTCTATACTCTTGCGGCCAGCTTTTGCGCCATCACTGATGACATTATGCGCATCTAGAGCGCCTTCTGGCAACGAATCTAGATCAGCACGCTCTGCTATATCATGACGAAATTCCCTTTTATCACGACGAAACTCTCTTCTGTCATGGCGAAAATCTGCGCTACCATGACGTCTATCATAACGAAGTTCCTTTTTATCCTGATGAAGGTCTGCTCTATCTATACGAGGAGTTTCTACGCGAGGCCTCCGGTGATCAGCAAAGGTACTTGCGCTTACCCCAACCAAAACCATACTGAACAGGATCGTAGATATTACTTTAATTGATTTCATTTTAAACCTCTCAACATAATTAATTAAATAACACATAATTAACATTAGTATAAGGGTCTTGATTAATCAATCTGATTCTATTTTGACCTCTGACTTCGAATAAACTGAATGACCGCCGAAAAATCTAAATCGCCAATCGTCTCAAATGCTTCATCATATAGCGCTCTTGCAGATGCCCCCATGAAGGCTTTCACGCCATTCGCCTCAGCAGCGTCTCCTGCCAAACACAAATCTTTCAGCATCATGCCGCTTGTAAATCCTGCCTGATAGTCTCGATTCGCAGGCACATCCGGCAATACATTCGGCACAGGAAGATACGTGTTCATCACCCAGCTAGACCCCGAGGCTTGACTCGACACTTCATGTAATTTCTCGGCTGATAATCCTAGCTTTTCTGCTAAAAGAAACGCTTCCGACACCGCAATCATTGAAATACCCAGTATCATGTTATTGCATATTTTCGCAGCTGCACCACTGCCTGAGGGGCCTGCATGTATAATTACCTCCCCCATGCCAGATAAAATAGATTCGGCTTTCTTAAATGCCAACTCCTCCCCGCCCACCATAAATGTCAACCGCGCATCAACAGCACCTGCAACGCCTCCCGAAACCGGCGCTTCAACCATAAATAATCTCGCTTTCTCAGCTTCTAGGTGTATCAATCGCGTTGTTTCAACATCAATCGTTGAGCAATCAATATAAAGCACGCCTGGTTGCATGGTTTGAAATACACCTGTCTCGCCACAACAAACACTTTTCACCTGCTCACCGGTTTGAAGCATGGTAATCAACACATCTTGATTTAAAGCCACCTCTTTTAGATTTGAGGCAGCACGCCCACCCGCAGCTTTTAATGCTTGCATGGGTGCCGATTCACAGTCAAACCCAATCACTTCGTGCCCTGCTTTAAGCAAGCGCTTGGCCATTGGCAGCCCCATATGGCCCAATCCAATAAATCCGATATGCGCCATGACTTACTCCTTTGTTTGATGTGTTGGCATAGAAAATGAATCCGTTTCTTCTTGTCCCGCCAAAGGCCAACGCGCCGTGACTGTTTTCGAGCGCGTATAAAATCGCATACTCTCAGTGCCGTGCATCGGTGTATCTCCAAATATGGATTGCTTCCAACCACCAAACGGATGTGTCGCAATCGGAACAGGAATAGGAATATTAATCCCTACCATGCCAACTTGAACTCGCCTGCTGTATTCCCGTGCGTAATAGCCTGATCGCGTAAAAATTGCAGTGCCATTTCCATAAGGATTACGATTAACCAGTGCAAGCGCTTCTTCAAAGTCTTGCACTCTTAATACCACTAAAACAGGCCCAAACACTTCACGCTGATAAATATCCATAGACTCCGTAACCGCATCAAATAATGACGGACCTATAAAATAACCATTTGGATATTTAGCATGCTTAAACGCTCGCCCATCAACAACTAATTTTGCTCCTGCGGCATCTCCGTCGGTCACGGCTTGCAGTACGCGCTCTCGATGTGCCTCGCTAATTAAAGGCCCCATATCAACGACTTCTGCATCACCGATATCAATTCGCATGGCTTTTATTTTGGCTTTTAATTGCTGAATTAACGCATCTGCAACCGCATCTCCCACAACAACCACAGCAGAAATCGCCATACATCGCTCACCTGCCGAACCAAAAGCGGCTCCCATGAGGGCATTTGCGGTTTGCGTTAAATCGGCGTCTGGCATCACAACCGCATGATTTTTAGCGCCACCAAATGTATGCGCTCTTTTGCCCTGCCGTGTCGCCTCAATATAAATTGCCTTCGCAACAGGGGTTGACGCAACGGCTGTAAATGCTGAAATGTCGGGGTGTGCTAACAAATGCTCAACCGTTGTTTTATCGCCATGTAAAATCTGTACAACACCAGATGGCAAACCCGCATCTTTAAATAATTTCAATAAAAAATTAGCCGAGGATGGTACTTGTTCGGATGGCTTTAAAATAAACGCATTGCCCGCTGCAATGGCTGGCATCATCATCCAAACGGGCACCATCACCGGAAAATTAAACGGTGACACGCCAGCACAAATCCCCAATGGCTCACGAGTGGTCCAGCAATCAACCGCGCTTGCAACGTTTGAAGAGAAATCACCCTGAAGTGTATTTGCCGCGCCACAATAAAGCTCAACGACCTCTATCGCACGTAAAATAGACCCCATTGCGTCTTCCCGTGTTTTTCCTTGTTCTCGCGTAATAAGGCTTGCTAGTTCAACTTGATTCTCTATCAACAAGGTACGGAACTTAAAAAATATTTGTGCGCGTTTAATCGGCGGTGTCGCCGACCATCTTTCAAAAGCTTCTGTTGCAACTTGAACAGCCTGATGACAGAGCGCTTTATCTGCTACAGGTGTTTTTGCAATGACATCACCTGTGGCAGGATTATGGACGATTAGAAAAGAGCTGGCTTCAGGAGGTGTCACACATTCGCCACCTATTATATGCGGCACCACATCAACCATAAATAATCACTCCTGTGTAATATTTATTATAAAATATGCTCTAATCCATACACTAATTTATCTAATTTTTGAACCTGCTGGCACGCAAGGTGCACACCAGGCATAAATGAAAGTCTATCAATCGTTTGATGTTTGATTGTTAGTGTTTCGCCAGTTTGACCAAATATAACGTTTTGCTCTGCAAGTGTACCGGGGAGCCTCAATGAATGAATGCGAACATCTTGGTATAAAGCCCCTAATGCGCCCGGTAAAATTTCTTTAGATGCGGACAAATGGGGTGATGCTTGCCGTGCATTTGCAATTAAATCTGCCGTTTTTACAGCGGTTCCTGAAGGCGCCTCTGCTTTCGCCGGATGATGCGCCTCAATAATTTCAACATCGGGCAAGTAATGCGCTGCCTCTTTTGCAAAGCGCATCATAAGCATTGCTGCAATTGAAAAATTAGGGACGATTAAAGCGCCTAGTTTCTTTTTTTCACATAAAGCTGATAATGCTTTAATTTCTGGCTCGAGTAAGCCGCTGGTCCCAATAACAGGACGCGCACCTTGCTCTATAATCGTTAAGCTATTTTGATAAGCACAATCCGCACGTGTTAGATCCAGAACAATGTGTGCATTCAAATCAACAATTGCCTGGGCTAAATCGTCTGTACGCCCTAATCCCGCAAGTAATTCAAACTCAGATGACGCCTGTAACATATCGCATGCAAGTCGCCCCATTTTACCAGAAGCACCGTTCACGATAATTCCTATTTTTGACACAATCACTCCTACTGCGTTTTATCTGATTTAGGTTGTGGTGTTTTTTTCGCAAAATAACTTATATTCTCCCGGTGGCTATAGGCAAGAAAAATCATTGGAAACCAACCAATAATCGTGACTTGAAGTGCCATAGAAAGAAAAGCCAAGCCAATTCTTTCTTCTAAAAGAAAAATCACCCATGGGAAAAAAATGGCTAAAAATGAAAATAACATCTGTCTCATCGAGGGTTGCTCCATTAAAATATCATCTTGTAATTATATACACCCAGCGTATACTTGCAAAACTTGATAAGTCCATATCAAACACGTTTTATTTAAACTAAATTTAAATCATTTTGAAAATCATCGAAAAGAGCTGAAGCCCCATGAAAAATCAACCCTTACACCCCCGTACCGCCGCTATTAATCACAAGCAAAAAAACCATTCGAAAATTGCACGACATGAAGCGCTTGCATGGCTTGCTGAATCCTTTCCAAAAGCTTTTGATAATAGTATTAATATTCAACCGCTCAAAATTAATATTGTACACGATATTTTACTGCATGCAGATAAAGCTGAAAAATCGGGCATATCTAAAAGTAAATTGCGTGAAGCCGTCATCCTTTTTACACGTCGCATTGATTACCTTACTTGCCTTAAAACGCGTGAAATGCGCGTTGATTTAAACGGTGAGCCAACAACACAGCCTTCAATTGAAGAGGCTGAACAGGCTGCTTTAAAAATTAAACGTCGTATCGAAAAAAGTGCTAAAAATGCACGCGCAGCCGCACCTAAAAAACCATCTTTTTCTAAGCAAACCACTTTTGAATCACATGCCCGAGAGCAATTGCCTGCTTTTAGTGCGCACCAAGCAGCATCAACCACGCGCACCAATCCCATCATCATTAAGCATAAAACAGTACGGACGTTTGACCCGAGCGCTGTTGCACGACTGAAAGAAAAACTAGGGCTCGCAAAAAAAGAAGAGGCCCGCGCAAGCACTTAGTTTTAAATATGGGTAAATATACGTCAATATTATTGATTGCTATTTTTTTGGGATTAGCACTTATTTTTCACGCTAATATCCCAGCGCTTATTCACTGGATTCAAAAATTAGGTTTGATTGCACCTCTGCTCTTTATCTTATTTTTTTGTATTAGCTCACTGTTATTCTTACCCACCACACCTTTTGTTTTTGCTGGAGGTGCACTTTTTGGTCCGATTTTTGGCACGATTCTCAGTTTAACCAGTGCAACCATAAGTGCTATCTGCGCCTTTTTGATTAGCCGTCACCTGGGCGTCAATTGGATTTCTTCGCGTCAAAGCACATCTATTTATGATTTTATAAAGCATACCAAGTATCAGGGATGGAAATCAGTTGCATTCCTACGACTCACCCCGACACCTTTCGGTTTGGTCAACTATGGGCTGGGGCTCACCCAAATAAAATTTCGCCTGTATGCTTTAACAAGCTTCTTTTTTTTAATTCCCTATA
Organism: Legionella sp.; assembly: GCA_033791145.1. Classification (GTDB taxonomy): domain Bacteria; phylum Pseudomonadota; class Gammaproteobacteria; order Legionellales; family Legionellaceae; genus JAALKW01. The sequence continues at coordinate 7,728 of JASJHH010000165.1, read as the reverse complement.
AAATAATGATTAGCTATTCTGGATACCTCAGCCTTTTTTGACTCGCATAAGCACTAACAACTGCTTTTAATCGGCCGCCACCACATCTCGATTATCGGCACGCGCTTCTAGTGCTGCAACAGCTGGCAGTGTTTGGCCTTCTAGATATTCAAGAAAGGCTCCTCCGCCGGTTGAGATATATGAAATTTGATCCGTTAAATCATATTGATCAATTGCTGCCAGTGTATCTCCACCCCCGGCAATACTAAACGCATCACTTTTTGCAATTGCAATGGCAAGTGCACGTGTCCCATAAGAAAACTGCGGGAACTCAAATACACCAACAGGACCATTCCAAATGATTGTGTTTGCGGTATCCAATACATCTAAATATAGTGCGACTGTTTCAGGGCCAATGTCTAAAATCATGTCATCTTCAGCCATTTGTGCCAACGTTTTATTAAATGCCGGACAGGTATCGCTAAACGATTTACTCACAACCACATCTGAAGGCAGGGGAATTTCACATCCTGTTTTTGATGCCAGCTCAAGAATTTCTTTGGCTTCATCGAGTAATTCATGCTCACACAATGAAACACCCACTTCATGACCCTGTGCTTTTAAAAACGTACTTGCAATGCCGCCACCTGGAATTAATACATCAACGCGCTTAACGAGCTGCTTTAACAAAGACAATTTTGATGAGACTTTACCACCACCAACAATGGCAACAATTGGTTTTTTAGGTGCGCGCAACACATGTTGTAATGCTTTAAGCTCGCGTACCAACAAAGGCCCTGCAACGGCACATGGTGCGTATTTTGCAACACCACATGTTGAGGCTTGCGCACGATGTGCTGTGCCAAACGCATCCATCACAAAGACATCACACAACGCTGCTAGACGACGCGCGAGTGTTTCATCATTGGCTTTTTCACCATGATTAAAGCGAACATTCTCACACAATACCAATTCACCTGGCTCACAATCCACACCATCAAGATAATCCGTCACAAAGCGAACAGGGTATTTTAATTGCTCCCTCAAATAATCTGCCACAGGTTCCAATGAAAAGCGTTTATCATGAATCCCTTCTTCAGGTCGCCCTAAATGAGACAGCACAATCACTCGAGCACCCGCGTCAAGGGCTTGCTCAAGTGTTGGTAAGCCTGATTGAAGACGTTGGTCGCTATTAATAATCCCTTCTTTAATCGGTACATTAAAATCTTCACGAATCAACACACGCTTACCAGATAATTCAATGTCGCTCATTTTGATCATATTCATGGCCATTCCTCAAAGATTCATCATATGTGATGCTGTATCTAACATCCGATTAGAAAAACCCCATTCATTATCATACCACGCAATCACCTTAACCAATGAACCGAGTACTTTCGTTTGTGTCACATCAAAAACAGCTGAAGCCGGATAATGATTAAAATCACAAGACACCAAAGGCTCCTCGTTAATATGCAAGACATCACTCTTTGCATCTATCATCACAGCATTGACTTCATCGACTGTCGTTTGCCGCTGACTCACAAACGTTAAGTCAATCACAGACACGTTTTGCGTTGGAACACGCATGGCGAATCCATCCAGTTTACCAGCGAGCTCTGGCAAAACCAAGCCGACCGCACTTGCAGCCCCTGTTTTTGTCGGAATAATAGAATGAGCGGCTGCCCGTGCACGACGTACGTCTCGATGATGTCCATCTAATAATAATTGATCTTTTGTATAAGCATGAATTGTATTTAACAAGCCTGATTCGATGCCTATTGCCTCATGCAATGGCTTAACCACAGGGGCCAAACAATTGGTTGTACAAGAGGCTGCTGAAACAATTGTATCTGAAGCTTTCAGCATATGATGATTCACACCATACACAACCGTTGCATCTACATCTGTCCCAGGCGCTGAGATTAACACTTGCTTCGCACCGGCTTCAAGATGCTGTGCTGCGGCTTCACGCGATGTAAAGTGCCCTGTACACTCAAATACCAAATCAATATTTAAATCTTTCCAAGGCAATTCACGGGGTGAGCGCGAACTTGTGATTTGAATCACTTGCTTATCAATCACTAAATGACCATCTTGCACCGAGACATCATGTGGGAAACGTCCATGCGTTGAGTCATAACGGGTGCAGTGTGCCGTACTTTCAACCCCTGATGAATCATTGATAGCAACCACTTCAAATTCATCCAGTCGCCCTGATTCAAAAATTGAACGCAACACACAACGGCCAATACGCCCATACCCACTAATTGCAACACGTTTTTTCATGACTCACATTTCTCCGAAAAAAAGATTTGGACTGTTTCTACAATACGTTGAACTGTTATGCCGAATACTTCAAATACATCATTGAGTGGCGCTGATATTCCAAAACGATCTAAGCCAATTACATGCCCTTCATGTCCTACAAATCGATACCATGTATCGGTTGCACCTGCCTCTATCGCCACACGTTTTAAAACGCGCTTAGGTAAAACAGCTTCTTGATAGTTATCTGGTTGCCTTAAAAACTGCTCCACACAAGGCATAGATACCACACGTGCCTGAATATTATCTTGTAGCAATTCATCCGCAGCTTTGCATGCTAACTGCACTTCTGAGCCTGTTGCAAGCAAAATGACATCCGGCACGCCTTTAACGTCACGTAACACATACCCACCTCGCTTGATTAAATCCGCATCCGTTTTTGTATGCGACAAAGCCGGCAACGTTTGACGTGACAATAAAATACACGCGGGTCCTGAAATGCGTAATAAAGCTTGTTGCCATGCAACCGCTGTTTCCATTAAATCCGCAGGGCGCCATACATCTAAACCGGGCATAACTCTAAGGCTTGCTGTTTGTTCAACCGGCTGATGTGTTGGACCATCTTCACCCAAACCAATCGAGTCATGGGTATAAACAAATATCACGCGTATTTTCATTAATGCCGCGAGTCGAAGGGCTGCGCGCGCATAATCAGAAAACACTAAAAACGTTCCGCCATAAGGAATAACTCCCCCATGCAGCGCCATGCCATTCATCATCGCCGACATGCCAAATTCACGGACCCCATAATGTAAATAATTTCCATCCCACACTGTTTTTGATAAGGCGTTACTACCAGACCAATCCGTATTATTCGACCCGGTTAAATCAGCAGATCCCCCTAAAAGCTCAGGCAAATGCGCGCCATAATAATTTAAACACTGCTGAGAAGCTTTACGTGTCGCAAGTGCTTTTTGCCCGACTCGGCATTGCTCAATAAATACATCACTGCTTTCATAAAAATTATCCGGCAAATCTCCGTTCGAAACACGCAGTAATTCAGTATAATCTTCAGGATAATCTGAAGCATATGCATTAAGCTGTTTTAGCCACTTATCTTCTATTAATTCGCCTGATTCAACACCAGACCAAGCCTGATATAAAGCATCCGGCACCTCAAAAGGCGGGTAGGACCAATTCAAACGTCGACGTAACTGAGCTATATCGTCTGCTGCAAGTGGTGCGCCATGCACAGCCGCACTACCTGCTTGCTCTGAGCCATAACCGATTACTGTATGACAAATAATTAAGCTCGGCTTACTTGTCTCAGCACGTGCAGCTTGAATCGCTTGCTCGATGGCGGCTTCATCATGGCCATCCACCGCTTCAATCACATGCCAATCGTAGGCAGAAAATCGCTCTTTTGTATTATCGGTAAACCACGTATCAATCTCACCATCAATCGAAATACCATTTGCATCATAAAATACAATCAACCGCCCAAGCCCAAGTGTGCCTGCCAATGAGCATGCCTCATGGGAAACACCTTCCATTAAGCAGCCATCTCCCACGAAAACATAGGTAAAATGATTGATTATGCTATTATCTTTCTTGTTAAACTTCACGGCTAATTGCTTTTCTGCTACGGCCATACCAACTGCACTTGCAAGTCCCTGCCCAAGCGGACCTGTCGTGGTTTCAACACCTGGGGTTTCAAGCCGTTCTGGATGACCAGGTGTTTTTGAATTTAGCTGTCTAAATTGCTTTAAATCTTCAATTTTTAAATCATATCCTGTTAAATGCAATAAGGCATATAAAAGCATAGACCCATGGCCGTTAGATAAAATAAATCTATCTCGATTAAACCAATCCGGATTATTCGGATTATGTTTTAAAAACCGAGTCCACAGTACCGTGGCAATATCTGCCATTCCGAGCGGCATGCCAGGATGCCCTGATTGTGCCTGATTCACCCCGTCCACACTTAAAAAACGAAGGGCTGAAGCAAGTTTATCCGTAGAAGACACAAAATACTCCACACATAATAAAGGGGCCTTATTGTCGCTCAGAACCCAAACCTCAGCAAGCACCCATATTAATTACAACCTAAATCTCTATAAAACATGTTATTTCTGGCTACTTATGATACAATGCGCACACTATGTTGCACACAGGTGATCAATGACGTCAAAATCAACTCAGGACGATAGAAAATATGGCTTTTATTTGCCCCCTGTTTCTAAATTTGTGCAAGACAACACGTTTGATTTGGATACGACACGGCTTGTATTGGGGAATATTCGACGAATAGCACTGACCCTGCTCGCATTTCCTGATACTTTTGGTCATGAATGGCTTTTTCTCGATCACTTAGTCCGCACTTCAGGGCCTATTTTAACACTTGCAGGCTTTTTAATTTATATCCCGCGTACGGTAGATAGCTGCATTTCAATTTATCACGACCTATCTGAAGGAAAAACCACATTAAAAACCTACTTCGAACAAGACGATGGTTTAGACGAACACTTTTTTAATATTATCAATGATTTCCCCTCTATTATCGCCGGATTTATTGCTGTTTTTTTGTTAACCGCGACAACGGCATGGCTTGCTGCTTATATCACCGTCGCCGTAAAATTCTGTGAAGTTTGTTTTTCAGCCACCAGAGCGAATTATGACGTCGGGTATTTGGAGAGGCTTCGTGAGCAATACAAATCAAAAATAAAACCAACGAGTTTAGAGCGCTTTGATAATCATATTAGATATATTAGAGAGCTTCGCACGATTAATCTCATTATGCATAGTCTTTTACTGCTTTGCCTTACAGCATTTATCCCTCCTATTATGCTGCTGCATCCAGTTATTCCTATTCTCGCTATTATTTTTGCAATCGCTCTGATTAGCCTGCGTTATTCTTTTTCCCGTCAGTTATGGATGACGCCATGCACAAAAGAAGATCAAGACTTAAAACCGCTTCATTTTTTCAAGAATATTAAAGAAGTGCCAGAAGAAGTGCCAGAAGCTAAAGCAGCTATTGACAAACCAGAGCCCTCCTGTTTCAATCAAGAATAATCATCATACTCCTAAGCCTTCTTATATATGAGAACTCAGCATACCCTGCTATTTACATTATTTTTTTTCGTAATAGCTTGTACGCCAATCACCTATAAAAAGCCGCCTTATAACGAGCCAAGTAGTGATGCGACGATTAAGTTAGCAGAAGCCGCAACCTCCGTGAGTGGCTCTATGCTTGAGATGGCACGTATCGAAAAAGTCGTCATCCCACCCAGCGCTGATAACCTACAAACCATTCCAAGCACACAAACTTTATTAACCCATGCATCCGTTGATTGGGCAGGACCTATTGGTGAACTCACGGAAAGACTCGCCAAAGCGGCGAACTATAAGCTTCGTGTTTTAGGCCACCCACCGCCTGTTCCTGTTTTAATTAGCTTAACTGCAAAAGACCGCGAATTGGCTGAAATTTTACGTGATATTGATTACCAAGCGGGCAAAAAAGCCTCTATTCATGTTTATCCTAACAATCAAGTCGTCGAATTACGCTATGCAAAAACTTATTCGTAATTTACTGATTACTGCTCTTATTACCTTACTCACAGGACTCGTTGCCTGTGTACCCAGAACCTATGGGACCAACATGGGTGATACAACCTCTCTTGCTGGCTTAAAAGCAATGGGTAGCATCCAAAACGGCAGCGAACATAGCCAAACAAAAGCCTCTCAAGGTAAAATTCGAAGTATGGCCTTGCGCGAAACAGCTTTAAGCCTTGGCGCGCAATCAGGCCTTGCGGCGCGCGCTAAAAGCATCGATGACCAATTGGTTCAACAAACACGGCATCTCGATACCATTTTTGACTTTAAATCGCTGATTTTAGATCACAATGTCTTGCCCCCTGTGCTATTACAAGGAAACAATTCTTTAAATCTCGCCAGCGGACACGCCCTTCGTGTTGCGGACCGAACCTACAAATTAACAAAGCAAGCACGTTTCATTACAACACCGCCCAACTGGCGACAGTATCTTTGGATGGATTATCACAAGCCAGAAGAGCCTCACGTTAGCATGCTACCAACGACAAAAGAAGAACGCCAAGTGTGGTGTTATTTTGTTGAACAAGGCTGGCAAAATGGCATAGACCAAGCAGATACAATCTTAAATGAAAACATTGCACGCATTAAAGAAGATTTTTCAGGCATGATTTTATACCGAAAACTACTGGCCATGAACATGGTCTCAGCGCCTTACGTTTCACACACCGATTTAGGCGTCACAGGCAATGGCAATGAATTGTTTATTGATGATCGCGTGCTTCGCATCACAGCCCTCCCTGCCTTAAACGTTAGAAGTGATGAATGGCGTGCAGCTGTTGCAAAAGACGAAGATAGCCTTAAAGCATTAACCCAATTAGATGAACGTATTCAAGCCGCCAAAGTGGGCGTTAACCAAAGCACTTGGCAACCTGTGATTACCCCTGTAAATTAATTTGGGCCACTAATTATGTCTGAAGAGCATACTACTTTAATGCCGGATGAACCCACACGGTTCACACCTGCCTTTATGGAGCGTTTACTTGAGCACGCTGAAGGCCTTGCCGCATCTGATGTTACCATTCAAACAGGCGCAGCTGTTTACGGCGAAATTTATGGGAAATTACTCCGCTTAACCAATAGACGCCTCTCAAATACAGAGCTTGGCGACTTGATTAACGCAATTTATGGCCCTAATGCAACCACACAGCTTTTATCTGGTAAAGATATTGACACACATTATGAATTTCGCCCCAATCGAGGCGTTCGCTATCGTTATCGTGTAAACGCTACTTCGTGTTTGGTTGAAGGGCATGATGGCATTCAAATTACACTTCGAACCATTCCAACCACGCCTCCAAAACTCGACACATTAGACTTGCCTCAAAATATTTTAGATGCGCTCGCACCACAAGAAGGCATTGTTTTTATTACAGGTGCAACCGGTTCCGGAAAATCAACGCTGCTTGCATCGATTATTCGCGATCTAATTGAAGGGGCGGACTCAAACCGTAAAGTACTGACCTATGAAGCACCTATTGAATTTGTATTCGATGAAATAGAAACGATTTCGGCGAGTGTAAGCCAATCAGAAATTCCACGTCACCTGCCCTCTTTTGCTGAAGGAGTGCGTAATGCACTTCGTCGAAAACCACGTCTGATTATGGTTGGGGAGTGCCGCGACCCTGAAACCATCAATGCAGCACTTGAAGCAGCCCTTACAGGTCACCCCGTTTACACCACGCTTCATACCTCAGGCGTTGCTGAGACCATGCGTCGGCTTGTCACCTCATTTTCTGGCGAAGAGCGTTTAGGCCGTACGATTGATATTTTAGAAACCATCAGGCTTTGTATTTGGCAAAAGCTTGTACCCACCGTCGATGGCAAACGGGTACCACTACGTGAATATCTTATTTTTGATGAAGCTGCCCG
>JASJHH010000164.1:0-5841 GCA_033791145.1 Legionella sp. | reverse complement strand
GATGTTGGTATTGGGTCGCAATTTATTTCATTAAAAAGCGATGGCTTATTGCCGACTAATTTACATTCACAATTTTTAAAAAACATACCCTATGTCAGAGGGGCGGAACAAAAACTGATTGCATCCAATGCAGAGGTGGGTGTTGTGACATCAACGTTTTTTCCGACGATTAGTTTAATTGGCGTTGCAGGTTCAGCAACGAAAGAACTTGCGCGATTGTTTGCATCGAATACAGATTATTGGAATAGCCTTACACTTTTGACCATGCCGCTTGTAGCCCCTGAATATCCAGGACAGATTAAATCAGCTAAAGGGTTAAAATATGCTGCGTATCGTGAGTATATTCAAGTGGTTCGGACAGCATTTAAATCAGTCGATGACGATTTATCGGCGCATCAGCAATACTATGCAAGTTTAGTGGCACAAAATAAAAATTTCTCGAGCAGTCAAACAGCTTATCATTTAGCAGAAGATAGTTATGACAAAGGCTTGTATAGTTATCCTACTTTATTGGTGAATAGAATTAATATGGATATTGCAGCAATCGCGTTTACGCAATCTAAAATTGCACAACTCACAACGATTGTGAAGCTATATCAAGACCTAGGAGCAGGGTATGCTTATCAGTGTAATCAAAGCAATCAAAATAAGATGAAAGCATGAAAAAAAATTTAATTATTTATTGTGTTTGTGTTGCTTTGCTTTTTGGCTGCGGTGGCAGAAAAAAAGCAGATGATCCGCTTTCGCATATTAATGCTGAGAAAGTAACAACGCATAATATTAATTATGTTTTAAATTACCCGGCATTTGTTCAAGGTGTTGTGGATTACAAAGTGATTCCAAGAATTAGTGGCGTGATTTATAAGAAATATTATACAGAGGGTACGTTTGTTAAAAAAAACCAGGCTTTGTATCAAATTGATCCGAGACCTTTTGAATGGCAACTTAAAAAATATGAAGGGCAATTAATAAAAGATGCAGCAGCGCGTGATAATTATAAAATTATTTATGAACGTTATCAGGATTTATATAAAGTAAGAGCAGTTTCAAAGCAGGATTTAGAATTACAACGTATTAATTATTTTGCAGCCGTTGGTAATGTAACGACCGATGAAGCAGAAATTGGGCGTGCTAAGTTGAACTTACGGTACTGCTTGGTGCGTTCGCCAGCCGATGGCTATATTGCAGAACGTGTCGTGACCGTGGGTACGATGGTGACGGAGTTCGAGACGATACTCAATAAAATTAATTCTGTAAACCAAATGTATTTATTATTTTCTATGCCAGATAATCAGCGCCTAGATATTGAAGAAGGGGTGCTTGATAGTAGCATTGCGATTCCGAAAGATGCCAAATTTCCGATTGATATGGAACTTGCCAGTGGCAAAGTGATTCAGGATGCAGGGTATGTTGAATTTACAGACACACGTATTGCATTAACCAATGGCTCCTGGAACATGCGAGCATATGTTGATAATGTATTTTTTAAAAATAAATTATTAGCAGGTCAATATGTGACGGTATTTATTAAAAACATCCAATATTTAAATACATTTAGCTTGCCGCAAGCCTCGATTATGCAAGATGATACCGGACAATATGTATATGTGGTTGAAGAGAATAAAGCTGTAAAACGCTATATTAAAACAGGAAAAATGTATGGAAAAGCCAAGTGGATGATCAAAAGCGGTCTTAAAAAAGATGAAGTGGTGATAACCAAAGGCAATATTCGTATTCGTGCAGGGCAGACGGTTGTGATTGATAAGCTAAAGGAAGTTTAAGCTATGTTTTGTCGTTTTTTTATATTACGACCCGTACTCTCCAGTGTGATTGCAATTGTTTTAGTGATTGCAGGGCTGGTTGCCATGTATGCATCCCCGCTTGAACAATATCCTAATATTGTGCCACCGACACTCACAGTGACTGCTATTTTTCCGGGTGCGAGTAGTGCTGCTATTGCAGACGCGGTTGCGGCACCGATTGAATTTCAAATGTCGGGTGTTGCACATATGATTTATATGCAATCTTCGTCGTCTACAGGCAATAGTACGTATGTTTTAAATATTTATTTTGAAGTCGGGACCAATCTAGAACTTGTAGAGGCTGATGTGCTCAATCGCATCAGTACAGCCATGCCACAGTTACCGTTTCAGGTGCAACAACAAGGGATTACCGTACGGATGATGAATCCGGATTTATTCTTGGTGATTCCATTTTATTCTAAGTCAGGGGCACTAGATAGCAATTATATTAGTAATTACTTAGTACGTTATGTGTATCCGATTATTTCGCAGGTCAGAGGGGTTGGGGTCGCGCTCTTACATGGCGAACGCGTGTTTGCCATGCGGGCATTGTTAGATACGAATAAAATGAATTATTACAATGTCAGTACCAAAGATATTGTCGATGCGGTGAACGATCAGAACATGCAATATGCTATTGGGCAAAATGCCATGGAACCGATGAAAAACCATGAAAAATTTAATTTTGTGATTAATCCGCCAGGTTTTTATAAAAAAATTGACCAACTCAAAAAAACGGTGATTCGAGCAACACAAGATGGTGTTCAAGTGGTGACTGTAGGTGATGTTGCGGACGTTAAAATGGAGGCGCAAAGTTATACGACTTATTTTTATTTCATGAAGAAAGACAAAAAAAATAAAGTTCATGAATATCGCGGCACAGCATTATTGGTGTATTTAATTCCGGGTTCTAATCAGATTTACGTTAAAAAAGAAATCACAAAAGCCTTAAAAAAAATTAAAGCGCATATGCCAACAGGCATCGATTTTTTTAACTTATATGATTCATCACAATTTATTCTACTATCTGTTAAAGCTGTGATTTCAACCTTATTTATTGCATTCGGGCTTGTTTTTGTGGTCGTCATGTTATTTATTCAAAATTTCCGTGGCACCATGATTCCGATACTAGCAATCCCTGTTTCGATTATTGGCGCCTTTGCATTTACTTATATTTTAGGGTTTTCAATTAATACCATGACCCTGTTTGGTATGGTGCTTGCGATTGGGATGGTGGTGGATGATGCCATTGTGGTTTTAGAGTGTACCGAAAGGATTATGAAAGAAACCAAATGCAGTTCGGTTGATGCTGCAATTGCAGCCATGAAAGAAGTAGCAGCCCCCGTGATGGCGATTGTTTTGGTATTAAACGCTGTGTTTATACCTGTGACTTTTTTAGGTGGGTTTAGCGGTGTTTTAATGAAGCAATTTGCTGTGACGATTGCAATTTCAGTCACGCTGTCAGGCCTTGTTGCACTCACATTAACGCCGATGTTGTGCGGTATTTTCTTAAAAAATATTGATTACTCACAAGAAAAGCAAAAAAACTTATTTTTTAGAAAATTTGATGCAGGGTTTCAGTATCTCACAGATAAATATTTGCAATTTGTCACATGGACTATGAGCCATATTCAAAAAACATTAATCATGTGGGGCGGCATTTGTGTGCTTTTAATTTTATTATTTATTAAAATTCCGACGTCACTGATTCCACTCGAAGACATGGGTTATTTTTATAATCGCTTGCAAGTGGTGTCAGCGGGGTCGCTTGATTACACGGCAACTCAGGCGAAAAAAATCGCAAGACAAATGCTAAAACTGCCTTATATGGACCGTATCGGCATTATGGTGGGGCGTGATATTGCGGATAATAACAGTAATAAAACCAACACGGCGACGTTAAATTCGCTGCTAAAGCCTTATTCGGCAAGGCCCGGCAAAAAGCAGGATGTGACAGCAGCACTTGCAGCAACAACTAATATTAATAATCAAAATAAAGATATCAATGGCCTTGCCTTTAATCAGCCGCCGATTCGTGGCATGAGTCCACTCGGTGGGGTGACGTTTTATCTGCAAGCAAGGCAGCCTGTGAGTGTGAAAGCAATGTATAAAGATTCGGTTAAGTTGGTTGAATATTTAGAAAAAAACTATCCTGCTGTGGCCAGTGCACAGCAGTTTTATGAGGTCAACGTGCCGCAATTATATATCGATGTGGATGCACGTAAGACATATCTGTATGGCGTAAAATATGAAGATATTTTTCATGCTCTGCAATCAGGTTATGGTAATTTTTATATTAACTTTTTTACGAAATGGAATAATTTATATTGGGTGATTTTACAGGGCGAATATCGCTATAGAAGTGTGCCAGAACTCATGGAGACGATTTATGTGAAAACGAAAGATGGCTCGATGATGCCGATAGGCAGTTTGGCATCGGTGCAGTATAAAACAGGCCCTGAAGTGGTCACGCGGTTGAATGACTTTTTAGCGAGCCAAATTGTAGTGAATCCCGATGTCGCGCATGGGCATACCCAAGGGGAGGTTATGGACGCTATTCGGGATGCAGCGCCTAAAGTAGCGGGTAAAAAATACTCGGTGCAGTGGTTTGGTCCGTCTTATCAAGAAAATCTTGCAGGGAGTAAATCCACCGCGGCCATTGTATTTGGATTAATTATGGTATTTTTAATCTTGAGTGCATTATATGAACGCTGGACGTTGCCATGCGTCGTATTGTTTGCGCTGCCTTGCGCGTTGTTTGGTGCAATGCTCGCGTTATTTATTTTTCAGAAGCCAAATAATATTTATTTCCAGATTAGCTTATTGGCCTTAATAGGCTTATCGGCTAAAAACGTAATTTTAATTGTCGAGGCGGCGTTTGATAAACTTCGTGCAGGAGAAATGCCGGCGATTGAGGCAGCACTCTATGGTGCTAGAATTAGATTTAGGCCCATTATTATGACGTCTTTGGCGTTTATATTTGGAAGTGTGCCACTGGTGACTGCAACAGGGGCAGGTGCTCATGCGCAGCACTCAGTGGGTACTGGGATTATTGGTGGTATGCTTGGCTCAACGTGTTTAGCGACGTTATTTACGCCATTGTTTTTTGTATTGGTGATGCGGAATTATCAGCCAAAAAAGCTTGAGTGAAAACTCGGATACATACTCCAAATTTTCATACGGGGTCGGAGGTGTTTTCAATTTATCAATCTATGATAAATGAAAAATACCTCCGATCCTGAGGACCCAACCGAAAAATCTGGAAGCGTTGAGTCAGGAATAATTTTATCGACTGTGAGCATTTCTACGGCTGCAATAACTTCGGAATAACCCAAAAGATATTGTGCAATCGCAAGATTTTTGTTTTCTAGCGCTCTATAAAATGCGGCTACTTTTTCATGTGAATTATTATCTGCGGATGTGATTGCTAGGATAGTAGACACATGGTGTAATTGACCATAGATAGCAGCCATTTCTAGTTGTGAGAGTTTTTCCGTAGCTTCGCGAACCCTCGTAATGTGTCGTATTGTAAAAGTCTGGGTGTACGATTCGTCTAATGTTCTTGCAAAACTAATGAGGCAGTTATTAGCGTCAGGAAGCTCATTTAAAAAAGCCGTTAAGTTAAGTTCTGCGAATTCATCTTCAGGCGTATCAAGTTTTTCCGATGTTTCCCTGCTAGTTATTAAATGCATAATTCAATTCTTTCTTTTTGGAATGGCTAATTATAATATAACACAAGGTAAATAAAAGTAAAAATTGGATGTTTTATTAACATAAATTACGATAATCTTGCCCCTATGTTTTTCTTGAGTTGACGGTGTTTATTAAATAGATTAGGCTAAAATTGTTTTTAGATTTACAAATCTTAGTTGAGAGTATTTAAAGTGGCGTTTAAAAAAGCGGTAAGTGTCAAGGAAGTTGTCGGATCTAATTACTAAGCAGCCTCTTTGTATTTGTTATCAAAGGATGGCTGTTTATTCTTTTTATCTGGATTTAAGGAGACAACACTAATATGGTGCCAGTCTCTTGTACTTCCGGT
>JASJHH010000163.1:0-12104 GCA_033791145.1 Legionella sp. | reverse complement strand
TAATAAGGCCAGTATTAAAAAAAACGTTCCAAACTCAGGTATCATGCCCCGCCCTCTTTGTTTGCTTTTTCACCCGCAGCAAGGGCTGCACGCGCCTCTGGCGGCATATAATTTTCATCATGCTTTGCGAGCACACGGGTGGCCTGAAACACATGGTTATCTTGTACGCTGCCCTCAACCACAAGCCCTTGGTCTTCACGAAACAAATCCGGCAGTAGGCCGCGGTAATGCACTACAATATTTTGATTCATATCTGTGAGCTTAAATGCAATATTTAAGTCTTTGCCTTTAATCACACTACCAGCCAGCACACGCCCGCCCATTCTAATATGTAAAGCCTTAGGCGCCTTGCCTGCTAATACATCCGTTGGGGTATAAAACAAACTAATATTTTGCCTTAAGGCATACATCACGAGTGCTACCACAAGCGCTATTAAGCAAATAGGAATTACAATTTTAATTAATTTTTTTTGACGAACAGGATGCATCATGTGTGATTAGCTCTATGTCTTAAGCGGCGTTTTAGCATACGCATCACCCGTTTTCTTTGATTTTTTGCATAGATTAAATGCGTGATAAATACAGCAAAAACAGCTGTGTAAGCAGGCCATACATAGCTCGCATAGCCCCCCATAGATAAAAAGCTAAATAAGCTATTCATGCTGATTGCTCGTGAATTAAAGCATGCACCCATTTAGCACGGTGTTCCCGTAGTAATATTAAATTACGCGCTTTCAGGCAAATTAAATAACCCGCATAAAACAAAAAACCTATCATCATAATTAGCAGTGGATATAACATACTGCTGTGAATAGTCGGTTTTGCAAACGCTAAAATACTTGAGCCTTGATGCAAGGTATTCCACCAATACACCGAATAATGAATAATCGGCAGGTCAACCAAGCCGACCAAGCTTAAAATCGCAATCAGCTTATCCCCTGCTGCTTGATTGGCATAGGCTTGTTGTAACACCAAGATGGCAATATATAGCAATAACAAAACAAGCTCTGAGGTAAGCCTTGCATCCCATATCCACCAAGCACCCCACATGGGCTTGCCCCAGAGGCTACCGGTAATCAGTGCGAGTAACGCCATGCTTGCCCCTACGGGCGCTGTGGCACGAATTAACACCCCTGCAAGCTTGATACGCCATACGAGCAAACTCAAGCTTAAAGCCCCCATAAAAGCATAAAGCCCCATAGACAGCGCTGCCGCAGGCACATGCACATAGAGCATACGAAACGCATCACCTTGCTGATAATCGGGTGGCGCAAAGCCAAGCCCCCAGATACTTCCGAGCGTTAAAAAAAACAGCGCAAACCCACCCAACCACGGTGTTATCTGCCCTATCCGCGTATAAAAAAGCTTAGGGGATGCCAAGAAAGATAGAAAACGCCACATGTTATGTTCAAATAGCTATCAAAACAGGCCGTGATTTTAACATACAAAATAGCAAAAGTCTGGCTATACTCTATACTGTTAGTATATAAATTATATTCACGGGTGCTATTATGCCGGCTTTAAAAAAAAAAGCAAACATAAAAAAAATCTACCATCAATTATCAAAGATTTATCATACCGATAGAAGTACGCTAGACGATGCAGAGGAAAAGTTTAAAAAGCTCGGTGATGCCTTAGGTATACTTCAATCGAAAGAAGGGATTGAGACCTTTGAAGATGCTATTAATTTTAAAAATAAAACACACTCTGATAAAGATCACGAAGATTTTACTAAAGCACTTGATATTTTCAAAACTTTATATGCCGGAAAGGAGCAGTTTCAAGAAGATACGGCTAAGGAAAAAGTGGTTTTAGAGCCCTTCAAGGAAGAAAGAAAAAGAAGTATTCATGACGTCTATAACGATTTATTACAGGTATATGCCCTAGATAAAAATAAGCAAAAAAATGCAGGTGAGCAACTTGAAACGTTAACAGCGGCCTACGAAAAATTAAAAGAAAATAAGATTGAAAAACTAATAGGGATTAAAGGTGGGAATACTAAATTACAAGCACTAGATAAAACCTTTGCAGGTTTTTATAAACACCAAGGTAAAGTGGCAGCTGAGAATAAGGGAATCCAAAAGGCAGCAGCACAACAAAGAGCAGCAGAAGCACGAGCAAAAGCAGCAGAAGAAGCGCAGCTTATAAGTGACGCAAAGGTAATAATAATTCAGATTGCCAAATATGAGTACCCTAAAGAGAGAAATTACAGAAGAGGATATACCCAAGTATTAACAGATATATTTGAAAAAAAACCCTCTACTGAAGAATTAAAAAAATTAAAAACCAGGCTTAGAGGCTTCGAGGAAAAGGCGAGACTTAAAAAGGTAAAATCTGCTATCAAGAACCTTGAACAATATAAAAGCGAAAAAATAAACGCGTTTATCAAAACAAAAAGAGACGAATTTAATAAAAAACCCTCGGATGAAATATTAGCGGATTTAGAGAGTAAAGTAAGAGAACAAGAGCTCCTAACTCAGTTTAATTCTGCCATCAAGCGCCTTAAAGAATATAGAAACCCAGAAAATAAAACGAACATAGACGCGTTTATCAAAACAAAAACAGCCGAATTTAATAAAAATCCCTCTGCAGACAAGTTGGGACAATTACAAGAAAAAATACTTATGGAAACGTTCAATAGCACCATCAAGCAATTTGAACAGTATCGTCACGGAGGAGAAAGCGACAAAGCAATGACTCATTTCATTGATACAAAAACAGCTGCCTTTGAAAGAGCTCCCCTTGAAGAAAAACAAGGTAGGCTAGATAATCTCAAAAAAATACTCAAACCATTAAAAGAAGCTGAGTTTCATCAACAATCACTCTTACAACAATCAGAACGAATAAGAGAATCAACTCGGTTTAATAGTACTAGAAAATCCAATGAAAAAGGCGATGCGATGGACAATGCAGTTAAGAGTATGCCCGTCAGGGTTAGAGCTGCTGTTTTCAGCTCGCTAGAAACGGGGCAACCGCTCCCCACGGAACGGCGAGGAGAGACACATGAAGGGCAAGCGCATCTAGATGCTCTAAAGAAAGCCATGGCAAGCAAGCGCGGTTTTAGAGCAGCAAGTACGATGGCAAAATTTAAAGAAGGCATACAACAATTAAAAAATGAGCGAGATGAGCAAGAAAAGATTTCCAATCAAGACGATAACAGATCAGCATCACCTACGAATAGGAAAGGTGGTTAGCGCGTGGCGTATATGGTTTTATTCCTAAGGAGATTGCCACAATGGGCTGACGCCCTTCTCGCAACGACGTAAAACCTACGGGGTCGAAGGTGTTTTCAATTCATCAAACATCTTTTCCCAGTTCAAAACCGCTTTATCTAGAAAATGAAAAACACCTCCGACCCCGAGTACTTTGCGACAGAATCCGACATTCCTTCTGATCAAAACGATTGCATTTTAGCTTAAATTAACACATAATCGCGGAAAGAAAATATTTGGACTTGTTACCATATGAATAATTATCTTAGCGAAATAGAAAGTTTAAAAAATTTTTATAATGATTCATCTAGGTTTCAAAGATTAATGCTAATACCTAGCCTTTTGGGTAATGATCTCATAGATCAAACCCCACTGGAAATATTTAATCTGGTCAATAACTCTCTGTTTAAATTTCGCTTTTCACCTAATAGATACGATTTGTTCTCTTTCAATAGCCTTAGATTATTTGATTTTTTACAACAAAACCATTTATTTGAAGGTGATAAAGGCGAAGAGAACTTTGGAACGGCTGCAGATTATGAAGAACCTTGGCCAATGTATGCGGTCTTAGAAAAAATGCAAGCAATAGGGTTACTAAACGAGGAACATCAACAAAGAAATTTTGAGCTTATCACAGGGTTCAAAGGACCTAACCGGTATATAACAAATTATTTAAGTACATTAAGCGGTATGGATGAGTTAGGTTTGTTCACTCAAGATGTCA
Source organism: Legionella sp. (assembly GCA_033791145.1). GTDB lineage: Bacteria > Pseudomonadota > Gammaproteobacteria > Legionellales > Legionellaceae > JAALKW01. Next base: position 8,168 of record JASJHH010000163.1, on the reverse strand, counting down.
AACAACTAAACTTTGAAATCAGCATGAATTATAAGGGTTCAGCAAGGTTAGAAAGTACGCTGAAAATGGCGAAGCGAGTCGGATTGTTAGACGCCCCCCTTGAACAATCAAATTTCGAGATTATCGCAGGGCATGAAGAGTCTCGCTCTTTAGAAGAGATACTAAAAGTAGCAGAACGCATAGGATTGTTAAACGAACCCTTTAGGCAATCAAATTTCGAGATTATCGCAAGGCGTGCGCTAGGGTGGTTCGAAAGAGCGCTAGTAATAGCGGGACGCATAGGATTGTTAGACGCCCCCCTTAAACAATCAAACTTCGAGATTATCGCGGGGCATAAGGAGATATACAGATTAGGTGATGCGCTAGAAATAACGGAGCGAGTCGGACTGTTAGACGACCCCCTTAAACAATCAAATTTCGAGATTATCGCGGGGCATGAGGAGATATACTGGTTAGACGATGCACTAAAAAAAGCGGAGCCAGTCGGACTGTTAGACGACCCCCTTAAACAATCAAATTTCGAGATTATCGCGGGGCATGAGGAGCCAAACAGGCTAAGCAGCGCTTTAGGATTAGCTAGTGAGCTCGGTCTGTTTAGCAAAGAAGATAGACAGAAAAACTTTAATAGCATCGTATGCCACAAAGAGATTGCAAGCATAGAAAGCGCTCTTCATGACGCTGTAATTGAATTGGCTTCGTATGATGTCATGGCCACAAATAAAGATTTTTTTCACTGCATCTTAAATCATGAAAAACCGCAATTAATGCTTGAAGTACTTATCAAGGCTCTCAAAGCAAATATTCTAACTCAGAAAAACTTCAATGCTATCTTGCAACATCCAAACAGATTCGAGATGGGTTTTGCCATAGAACTAATAGATGCTGCTGGTTTGCTAAGCGGTAAAGAGAAACAAGAAAATTTTGATTGCATATTAAAAAGTTCAAAAGCGCAGCATGCTGCACAGCTCTTAGTTCAAGCCGATCGATTAGGCCTTTTAAACAATAACGATAAACACCTCAATCGTGAGATTATTGAAAAACATCATCATCCACGGGGGGGGGCATATCTTTTAAGCATGGCTCAAGTAATGGGTCTTCTTTTAACTGACGATATGACTCAAACATTTTTCAACCAGGTGGATCAATACAGTAACATTCTATTCGGCGATGAAGAAGGTCTCGGTGTATGGGATGATTTTCCAGCAGATCTACTCGAGACACATTGGAGAGGTATTCTTCAACTTTGTCGAGCGAATCAAGTCAATGTAACCGCTGGGCGAGTTGCACTCTCTCGCCGACTTAATCAATTAATATACAGGACCACCACACAAAAACCGGCTTTTAATGCTGGCCAAAGCACCCATACAGCCAGTGTACATCAATCTGTTTCTGAATCTGCAATACGATTAAATAAGCTATATGGCGATAAAATTGATAATTTACAGAAAACACTCGAGCAAATAGAAGCATGGGTCAATTCACAAGATGGTCATGATGTTGAAAAGCGTGCGATTCAACAACTGGTTCATTCAAGCTATGAATTTATAGATCAAACCTCAGGGATAAACACTAAAACACTTTTAGCGCTAAGTTGGATGGCTATACATGATGAGAGCATGTTTTTTAAAGCCCTACCGATAACAGAATCAACTGAAGCACTGATTGAAATACTCGTTAAAATGCGCATCAAAGAGCCATCAGAGTTTAAAGAAAAACTGGGGGAAGTGAAAGAAACATTAAAAGGCTTAGAAGGTGAAGAAGAAAAACGCGCCGTTGAAAGCCTTTTCATTAAAGAACTCACCAAAAGAGCAGAGACACTTTTCTTAGAAGGGCTATTTGAAATACAACGCGCTTATAATCTTTCTGATAGATTTGAAGACGACAAAGATGAACGTGATAAAGCCAGTTGTGCCTCAGGCACGTTTAATAAGTTTATCGAAAAATTGGTAGGCGTTCATCCGGCGGCTAAATTAAAATACCTGACCAATCAAGGGGCTATGTTTAAACTGACCCCTCTTATTATTGCGGCTTCAAAACAGCATTTAAAACAAAACGATTTTCAGGACTTAACGCTTGCATCCCTTAAAAAGGCGATTTATTCAATCGTAAGAGAGCAGCTTTTCTTTGAATATGCGGATGGGCCAATCGAAGCTCTTGCTAAAAACCATGATACATTTGAGGCATTTAAAGCTTCAGAAAATTACCCAATGTTTCAAGCGTTACTTACAAAAGCGCAAAACGAAGGGCTTGAGCTGATGATAGAAGGTAAGTTATTGGTTGATGGCACAGATGCTGAGCTAGATGAAAAACTGAATGCACTAATCACGTTAGCTACAAAAAAAGAAGACAAAGCTGCCGCTGAAGAGTCAGAGCTATCTTTAACAAAAGAAGAGATGCGCGACATTCGCCTACGAATGTTTGATAAGAAAAACAATGATGCGTTAGATTCGAAAGAGAACAAAGCCCCCCCTGTTCCAGGTGTGTAAAACCTACGGGGTCTACCATAGAGAGATTTTGCTTTTTCAAATTAAACACGGCACTATCTTAGCTAAAATTTAAAAAATGGACTTTTTAATGAAAAAATTGCTGTGTTTATTGGGGGCTATCACAACATCTCCGCTTTTTGCAGGCCAAATGGGTGAAATTAACACCGTCCCTCAGCATTTAACTTATGTATTCATCGGCGGTGGTTATTATAGCGGTATCTATCAAAAGCTAGATGCCGATTATGAAGCCGGGGTTTTAGACAGCATGGGAACCTACAATTTAAATACTTCAAACGGTTATGGGCAAATTGGCATCGGGACCGAGGCACATATTGATACATTCGTATTTGATCACCAAGTATCAGTCATAAAATTAGGCGGCGCTAAAACGTTTTATAGTCCGCATAGCAGTAACAGCCTAAAGCAAGAAATTGATTTTGGATACGACTTTATGCCCAAAATGAATATTGTAAAACAGCTTTATGCCTATGGCATATTAGGGGCTCATTACGCACGATTTAAATATGAAAAAAACCCACTCACTGCACCGGGTATCGTATTCAATAGCGCAAAAGATCAAATTGGATTTAATCTGGGTGCCGGTTTAAATTACCAAATTAATCCTAATATTATTGTTGGCGTTAAATATCAACATTTGCAATATAGCACTGTGAAAATTCGTGGCTCCAGCGACGCGCTACACGGGATTGATGCCGAGCAATTTACACCTGCCTTTAATCTTATAGGCGCTGATTTACGTTACTATTGGGATAATTAATTTTAACACGCCCTAAAATAAGTTATGTAAATTTGAAGTTGAACTTCATATTTACATAACCTAAACTTAAACTAAACCAACCCAAATTAGCCATCAACTTAAATGACTTTTTTAAAACGAGACATACAACAAGAAATGCTAGATATGGCCAAGGCATATCCTATTGTCACGGTCCTTGGCCCAAGGCAATCAGGAAAAACCACATTGGTCCGGCATTTATTTAAGAACAAACCGTATGTTTCTTTAGAAAATCCTGATGATAGAAGCTTTGCTGAACAAGACCCAAAAGCATTTCTTAATAGCTATCCTAAGGGCGCTATATTAGATGAAATTCAACGCCTTCCTCTACTTTTATCATACTTACAAGGCATTGTTGATGACAACCCAACCAAAGGCTTGTTTATTTTAACAGGCAGTCATCAGCACGAGTTACATCAATCTGTCAGCCAGTCTTTAGCCGGAAGAACAGCCTTACTTACCTTGCTGCCACTTAGTTTAACCGAATTACCAAAACCCCTTCAAAAACAAGATTTAAACTATTATCTATACCATGGTCTATATCCTAGGGTTTATCATGATAAATTAAACCCCACTAAGTTTTATCGTAATTATCTGCAAACTTACGTAGAGCGCGATGTTAGACAAATGATTCATCTAAAAGATTTAAGTTTATTTCAAAAATTTATTAAATTATGCGCTTCTCGAATTGGGCAGTTATTTAATGCCAATAATCTCTCTAACGAGCTTGGGGTGTCTTCACATACGGTGAGTCAATGGTTATCTATTTTAGAAGCATCGTTTGTGATTTACCGCCTGCAGCCTTATTTTGAAAATTTTGGAAAACGTCTGATTAAATCCCCCAAAATTTATTTTACAGATGTAGGACTCGCAACCTACTGCTTAGATATTCAAAACCCTGAACAACTCGCACGAGACCCCTTACGTGGGCATTTAGCTGAAAATTTTATGGTACTTGAAATCATCAAGCAACGTATTAACCAAGGCCTCGAACCCAACTGCTATTTTTATCGGGACAGCAATCAACACGAAGTGGATTTACTCATCAAAGATGGCCATGATTTAACACCGATTGAAATCAAAGCATCTGAAACATTTCATCCTAATTTTTTAAAAGGCCTACATTATTTTCAAAATCTAGTCGGCGAACGCGCAAAACAAGCTTATTTAATTTATGCAGGTGTTCGCGAACAAAACATTCAGAATATTCAGGTCAAACATTTTTCAAATATGAAAAGCATTCAAACAACACCGCCAACAGAGACATAACCCATGCCCTATACCGTTGTTTTAACTGGAACGATTGCAAGTGGAAAATCTTTTGCTGCTGATTTTTTTAAAGCGCAAGCAATTGATATGATTAGTGCAGATGTCATTGCGCGCGAACTCACCGAACCCAACACACCTGCTCTTATGGCTATTGCAGCGCATTTTGGCCAACATATTTTAAATGCTGATGGCGCATTAGATAGACGCGCACTCAGACAAATTATTATGACGCATCCAGACGAACGGCGTTGGCTCGAGGCTTATTTGCACCCTCAAATTCGAACAAGTATAGAAGCTGCATTAAAGCACACAAAAAGTGCTTATGTAGTGATTGAAATTCCACTACTCACCCGACGTGAAGATTTTCCGTATTTAAATCATGTGTTATTGCTTGAAGTAGATAAAGCCATTCAAATTAAGCGCTTAATGGCCCGTGACCAATGCACGAAGGCTGAAGCGCTTAATATGATAGCCATCCAGCCAAATCAGACCACAAGGCGTGCGTTGGCTGATGATGTCATCCAAAACGATGGTGACTCAAAGCATTTTGAAGCAACACTCGCAGTGCTGCATACGCGTTATCTTAAACAGGCTCAAGTGGCATAAAAAACTGCGCCACTTCATCCTCTGTCCATTCTACAGGGGCTGTGAGTGCTTCTTCTGAGAAAATACTATCAAATAACACACGCTTTTGTTTTTGCATTTTCATCATGATTTCTTCAACCGTGCCAGCGCCAATTAAGCGATACACAAACACTGGTTTTTTTTGTCCGATGCGATGCGTTCTATCTGTCGCTTGGTCTTCAACCGCTGGATTCCACCATGGATCGTAATGAATCACGGTATCAGCACGCGTTAAATTAAGCCCGACCCCACCCGCTCTTAAACTAATTAAAAAAATGGGTGCCTTGCCCGCTTGAAACTGCTCGATAATTTCTGCGCGATTTCTGGTTTTTCCGGTTAGCTTTAAATAATGATAGCCACGCTCATGTAGTGCTTCTTCAATTAATGCGAGCATGCTCGTAAATTGCGAGAAAACCAACACCGAACGCCCTTCTTCCATTAAATTATCTAATAACTCAAGACACACGTTTAATTTTGCTGAAACATGTTGTGCGCGCTCATCAGTGTTATTTAACAAACGCGGGTCACAACACACTTGCCTTAATTTAAGCAATGCCTCAAGAAAGACCCACTGACTTTTGCCTAAACCTTGATTTGCAATGGCCTCACGTACAGAACGCTCTGTTGTCATACGAATGCTTTCGTATAAATCACGCTGAAAACCAACTAAATCAATTTTACGTGTAATTTCTGTTTTTGGTGGAAGCTCTGATGCCACTTGGTTTTTATTACGTCGCAATACAAACGGCTGCAAGCGCCGTACCAATGCAGAACGTACGACTTCATCTTGTTTTTTCTCAATAGGATGTTGGAAAAACTGCCTAAATTGCTTTTGTGTCCATAAAAAAACAGGAGCTAAAAAATGAAACAACGACCAAAGCTCACCCAAATGATTTTCAAGTGGCGTGCCTGTTAAACACAAACGATGTTTTGCTTGTAATTGCTGAATAATTTGACGTGTTTTCGTTTGAGTGTTTTTAATCACCTGCGCTTCATCAAGCACTAAGTAATAAAACGTATATTTCACAAAAAAAGCTTTGTCTCGCTGTGCAACACCATAGGTTGAAATAATTAAATCATAATCATTAAAATCACGATTTTGATGCCGGGTTAGGCCATGATAAATTAATACTTTTAGGTCCGGCGTAAACCGCTTTGCTTCTTCATACCAATTACCAATGACACTTGTTGGCGCTAAAATAAGACTTGCACGACGAAGCCGCCCTGCTTCTTTTTCAAGTTGCAAATGCGCAAGTGCTTGAATGGTTTTTCCAAGCCCCATATCATCCGCCAAAATACCACTGAGCTTCGCACCTCGCAGGCGCTGAAGCCAATAAAGCCCTTCAAGCTGATAATCTCGTAAGTCTGCTTTTAAGCCTTCCGGTGTTTTAACCGTTTCAGGCACTGTTTCAGGATTTAATAATGCTGTGTGGATACGCCTAAACTCAGCTGTACCCTGCCAACGTGCCGCACTCGCCGCAATCGCTTGTTCGGCCTCTTGCATAAACAACAATTGATAACGAGTTAATTTCAGCGCATCTTGCTTTATATCTTTTCGCTTTAGGCCATACTGCCATAACAATCGCAACAAAGGCTTTAAACGACCGAGAGTCACCTCAAGCACTTTACCTTCAGCAATCGGCAACCTAAAACGCTCTGCATCATCACGTTTTTCAAACGATTCGGCATCGAACTGCTCAAGCAAATCAGCAACCAACGGTACGATACTCACTTGCTTTTTATCAATCAAAATACCGAGTTGATAAGCAAAAAAATCATGCCCTTCAGAACGACTCTGAGAATACCACTTAATATCTTCTTCTTTAATCACCGTTTCATACAACGGATTTAAACTTAAAGTTGTCGTTGAAGCCGTAAAAGCTGTTTTTTTAGGGGCGTCTTGCCCTGTTTCACGGCCATGCAGGGCTAACAAAGCGGCCACTGCATGTTCACAATTGCTTTTCCGTTCACAACCACAACGAGATGCTGTATCAGGAAACAGCCTCAAATCCATGTATACATCATAAATTTGATGGCTATGGCCTTTAACACGCGCTCGAAGCAAACCGTCACTCAAACGGAACGTGAGCACATCACCTGACTGATGATGGGTTTGCCCACGCAACAACACCGGGTTAGAAACTGCGCGCGACAGGCGCGAAATTGCGGTTTTTAACATGGTAGTGCCTTTTTATTTTCCATCAAACAACCCTATACAACTTAAGCAGCAGTTAACAAACGATTCATTCTTTTTACAAATGCTGCCGGGTTATCCAAATTTCCGCCTTCAGCCAATAACGATTGCTCAAATAATACTTCGGTCCACTCTTTGAATAAATCATCATCTTGAACATCGTTTAAACGCGTTAACAATGCATGCTCAGGATTAATCTCAAAAATAGGCTTGCTAGGTGGTGCTGCTTGCCCTGCTGATTGTAAAATACGTTGCATTTCAAGCCCCATATCATCATCATCAGCAACCACACATGCCGGTGAGTCTGTTAAACGATGTGTAATACGGACGTCTTTTGTACGCTCGCCTAACACTTCTTTCATTTGTTTTAGCATCGATTCAAAGCCTTTGTCTTGCGCTTCTGTTTCTTTTTTATCTTTAACATCATCAAGCTCAAGCTTACCTTTGGTAATGGATTGTAATTTTTTATCTTCAAAATCACTTAAATACCCCACCAACCACTCGTCAACTCTATCGCTTAATAACAATACTTCAATGCCTTTTTTCTTGAAGATTTCAAGATGCGGGCTATATTTTGCTGCATTATAAGTAGATGCTGTCACATAATAAATTTTGTCTTGATCTTTTTGCATACGTGACACGTAATCAGTCAATGATACGGTTTGTTTTTCAGAGTCTGTATGCGTGCTCGCAAATCGCAATAATTTAGTAATGCGCTCACGATTGGCCATGTCTTCAACAGGACCTTCTTTCATCACAGCACCAAATTCATCCCAGAATTTCTGATACGTCTCGGCGT
>JASJHH010000162.1:0-12497 GCA_033791145.1 Legionella sp. | reverse complement strand
ACCTCAACATCAAAAAACGTCATCATGACAAAAGGCACATATTTATAGAGACACTTATCTACTATTAACTACTCCAGACGGTAATTAAAATACCAGACGTAAATAAATATCCTCGAGATCAAACGCACAAAGCAAAAGACGATAACATCTTCGATTATATTACTGAATCTTTGTCGACTGTTCTTCAGGTAGAACATGCTTTTGTTTCGTTTTTTCCAAGCAAAGGGAAGGTAGAAACAATTTCAATCTTTAGTGATGGTGAAATAGCAGATATATTTAAATATGACTTAGAAAACACGCCTTGTGAGCAAGTGGTAAAATGCGATGACATATGCGTTTTTGAGAATAATCTAAAAAAATCCTTTCCCAAAGATCCTTACATAGATGATATGGGTGCGGTTAGTTATATAGGTTCATCACTCACAGATAAAAATAATAAAATTATAGGGCTGATGTCTGTGATGAGCAAATCCCCTCTATTAGATATACAGAAAATAAAAAAATTATTTTCTGTATATAAATCACGTGTAGGTGTTGAATTAGAGCGCGAATTATCTTTACAAAAAGCAAATCGTAGTGACCTCAGATTGAAAGCTATGGTGGAATTATCGCCTATTTGTATTCTAATAGTGGATAAAGACGGGATAATCACGTTTTGCAATAAAGTATGTAAAACAATATTCGAGTACGAAGAGAAAGAACTGGTTGGCCAAAATATCAAAATTATTATGCCTTCCGGGAAGCAGCGTTTAAGTTTAAATGATTTTGGATGTAAAAAAAGTGGCGTATTAATACCCGTAGATATTACCTTGACCCCAATAAATGATAAACATGTTATGTGGTCAATTACCGATATATCAGAAAGAGCGGCGTATGAAGAAAAACTGGTAACACTTTCGATGCAGGATAATTTAACAGGTTTACCCAATCGAAAAGCATTTATTTCCGCGCTTCATCAATCATTATCAAGGGCTGAACGAAATAATACCTCTCTTGCATTGCTATGCATTGATATTGACAATTTTAAGGAAATTAACGACTCATATGGACAGCATAGAGGTGATGATTTATTGGTTTTAATAGGCAAAAATTTACGCTCCACCCTAAGAAAGGGTGACTATGTGGCTCGGATTGGCAGCGATGAGTTTACTGTAATAGTGGAATATATTTCATCCTCGGATAAAGGGGGGGATATAGCAAATTTAATCATTGATAGACTATCAGAAATTACAGCCGCTAATCCGTTTTATAATAAGATATCAATAAGTATCGGAATTTCTATCTACCCTTTTTTGAGCGATTCGCCTGAGAATTTTTTGATAAGTGCCGAGACGGCAATGTACGAAGCAAAGAAAACGCATGGGAGCTCAGTATTTTGCTATTCAAAAGCATTAAATGATACGTGTTATCGAAAAAACAAGATAAAAACGCAGTTAAAAACTATGCTTATCAATGATGAACTATCATTACTATATCAACCCATTGTCGACATTAACACGAATAAAATCGTCGGGATGGAGGCTCTTTCGCGCTGGAATAATATCGAGTTAGGTCACGTTCCTCCTGATGAATTTATACCTATAGCAGAAGAAGGCACTTTAATTGATGAAATAACAGCATTTGTACTCAACAAAGCGTGTGAAGACTTTTCTCAGCTCGCTAGAAACAAAACATTAACACTATCTATTAATCTTTCTTATTGGAACTTAATGAATAAAGCATTGGCGAGTCAAGTATTAGCTGTGTTAGAAAAGTTCAAGATGAAACCAGAAAATTTAATCTTAGAAATAACAGAAAGCACGATTTTACAAAGTAATGCGACCATTATTCACAACTTAAATACGTTATCAAAATCTGGGGTTACATTTGCTCTGGATGATTTTGGAACCGGAAACTCCTCTTTTACACTCATAAATTCATTGCCAATCAGTATATTAAAAGTTGATAAATCATTTGTGTCGGCTATAAATCATGCCTCAAAGTCAGAAGAAATCATTGTCGCCTCAATTAAACTTGGGAGCGCATTATCTTTCGATGTAATTTTAGAGGGTGTTGAGACAAAAGAGCAGCTGTTATTTATGAGGGAGCATGAGGCGTCACTTGCTCAGGGGTATTATTTTCACAAGCCGATGTCTATCAAGAGTATTTCAAATCTAATAAACACAAGAAACGCTTACTGAAGTTGTCACTTTTCTATGGCCCACAAACAATCAATTTGTTTGTTGTTTGTGTTTTATGGTAATTTAGAGTTTTTTGTTTTAATCTTTTATATTCTGGATTGCCGCGGCAGCTGTGCTGCCTCGCAAAGACGGGGCTCGGACGCGTGAAACTTGCTTATTTTATCGTACTTATTTTTTTTCAATTTTTATCAGGTTGTGCGACGTCGCCACCTAGACATGTAGATAATATTTGTAGTGTTTTCAAACAAAACCCAGACTGGTATCGAGCAACCAAAGCCACTGAAAAACGCTGGCATGTGCCCATTAAAACGCAAATGGCAATTATGCATCAAGAATCAAAATTTAATGCCTATGCGAAACCAGAACGCACCAAATTACTATGGGTGATTCCCTGGACAAGGCCGTCGAGTGCTTATGGCTATGCGCAAGCGCTTGATATGACCTGGAGTGGTTATAAACGCTCAACAGGCCGTACGTTTGCATCACGCACTAACTTTGCTGATGGCGTTGATTTTATTGGATGGTATGCAAGCCAAGCGCACAAACGAGCAGGTATTCCATATGATGACACCATGGCTTTATATTTGGCTTATCATGAAGGAATTGGTGGTTATCAACGCAAAACGTATAGAAAAAAGCGTTGGTTGATTCAGGTGGCTCGAAAAGTACGTACACGTGCAGCGATTTATGAGGCGCAGTTAATGCGCTGTGAGTCACAATTTAAGCGAAAATTTTGGGGGTGGTTTTAAATTAAACTAGATCATTTGATTGCTGCGTGGAGTCAGTGGCAGGACATTGTAATGCAAAAAAGGTGTGCCTGAAGTTTAGAATAACCTGACGACTACATTTGCAATTAACTTCTTAACCGGGAGTCGCTGATGCCAACAAAGCCACTTTGTTTTATCCCAAGCCTTGGACTATACTAATGAAAATGAAGGCATTATTAGCTATAAACCAATAAGGAGAAATTTATGCGATACCCAATCAACAGTAGAATCTTACTTGGGTTAGTACTATGCGGGGCTTCGGGGCTCTCGGCAGCATCTATAACTGTCACCAATAGTTCAGCTAGCGACGATAACGTAGTGCTCTGGTGTGGCTTAGAGAAACATTCTATAAGCGTTGGATCACAGAAGGTCATTGACTGTGCAAACCCATGCGTAAAAGTACAGGACGGAAGCGGCCGAACCCTCCAAATCGGGCAGAGCACGAGCATCAAGATGGCATATAGCTTAGCTTACAAGGAAACAAATAATAATGATACATGCACGTGGCAAACACTTTAATCAGCACGAGATTTTTATGGAATTCTATGGTAGACCCCGTAGGTTTGTTATGTTGACCCCGTAGGTTTGTTAGCAAATCTATATCAATACATAGAGAAAGGATGTGATTTTGCTATGATGGTTCGGGTGTATCTGTATCATCATCAGATGAACTGTTTTCAGCGTCTTGAGATTGATCTTGAGATAACATTCGATATGATTTTGTCATCGAACCACAGTATGCTTGATATCCTTCTGACTCGGACAGTTCTCTTTGAAATGATGGCAAGGCTTCTAATCCAACATCTTTGCCCATATGAATCAACGCTGTAAAGTTGGGATCATCCTGATTGGTATAGTGCGAGCCAAACGCATCAAACATCCGTGTAGCCACGTCGTCTTTTATAGCGTGCCAAATGACACCAACACCTTCTTCTTCAACTTGCTTTATTTGAGACGTAAACGCTTTAAACTCACTAAAGGTGGAAGGATTTGCTTTGTCTGTAAAATAATTTTCAACCGCTTCTTTAACAAAAGAAGCTTGTTTTAGTAAGTGAACTATTTTTTCATGACCCATAACAATAGCTATCATTTGGGGTGTCATTGAAATGCTGTCATTATCATCGCCCAACTGTCTGTTGATGATAAATGCCTCCATTCGGGTCATCACATCGGGTCCATGACTTTCAGCAAATTTCCTTAAAGATTCGCCTGATGATTGAAAGGGGAAATTAAAATCGGCACCATGCTTTATTAATGTAGCGATGACGTCAGTGCGACCCAGTTGGGCGGCGATAAAAGCAGGTGTTACGCCACTTTTATCTGCTTGATTCAAATCAGCCTCATGGTTTGCAAGCGCGGTAATAACATTGGCGTGACCACGTTGGGCGGCGATATAAGCAGGTGTTTTGCCATCAGGTCTTGCTTGATTCAAGTTAACCTTATGTTTTGCAAGCGCCACAATAACATTGGCGTTACCTTGTTGAGCGGCGATAAAGGCAGGTGTTGAACCACTTTTATCTGCTTGATTCAAATTAACTTTATGTTTTGCAAGCACTGCAATAACACTGACATGACCATTTTGTGCGGCGACATAAGCAGGTGTTTCGCCATCAGGCCTTGCTTGCTTCAAATCAGTCCCATGGTTTGCAAGCGCTGCAATAACATTGGCGTGACCAAATTGTGCGGCGATATAAGCAGGCGTTTTGCCATTCTCATCTACTTGCTTCAAATCAGCCCCATGGTTTGCAAGCGCTTCAATAACACTGACGTGACCACATTGTGCGGCGATAAAAGCAGGTGTTACGCCACGTTTATTTGCGTGACTCAAATTACCCCCATGATTTGCAAGCGCAGTAATAACATTGGCATGACCATTTTGTGCGGCGATATAAGCAGGTGTTGTGCCACTTTTATCTGCTGGACTCAAATTAACCCCATGGTTTCCAAGCGCCGTAATGACATTGTCATGACCATTTCGTGCGGCGACAAAAGTTAAGAGGTCATTATCTTTCGCACGGGAGGCTATTTCTTCAGTCACTGCGTGTTTTTCTTTAAAACTCTTCAAGTGATGTTTTAGGGGTATTAATGACTGGTTTTTTGTCGTGAGAATGCTTGTGTTGAATATTACGTCGGTTTTTTTATTTTTATTCAATTTAATGTTAATAGTTTGGTTTAAAGCCAGTTGAATGTCTGGTTTGTTGTCGGCCATAATGGCCGGTTGTTTTCCAGTAAATTGACGGCTAGATGGATCACTGCCAAAGAGACCCATTAAATTAATATCCATAAGTTTCCAACGTTTATCTGCTGGTATATAGGCCATAGCAATCGTATGCTCATTGCTTGATAAAAGCATTCCAATAGGTTCTTTTAATTTAGATAAATCAAATATTATCTCAAGCTCAGAAAAATATGCTTCTAGCTCCTCTTGCGTATAAATACCAGGTTCAGAATAAATCGTCTCTAATCCACCAAGATCCTGAATTTCATCAGAGGAAGCAAAGGTCGAGATGGTTTCGATATGACCTTGAGATAGAGGACCCAAATACTCAGCATATTTAGACGGTTGCAGAAATAATGCTAAGCTGTCAAAAAAAGCACGGATATCAAGTAACCTTGCTCGGTAATCTTTAGTCGCATCACCCCATTTTTCCTGCTCACCTGCATGCATGAGTCTAACTATTTCATCACCATGCAGGATGATATCCTGAATGCGGTTATTGAAAGTATCTTCTTGGTTCAGCATGATGGCTTCAAGCCACCGGATGGAAATCCCATGACAGACCCCATCATCAATCTCTTGCTCTTTATAACCAAGATCAACAAATGTTTTTAAAATTTTTGTGTGAACGCCCATTGCATAAATCCCAAAAATAGAGCGATAATATATATTATAGTTCAATTATCATATTTTTAACTCAACTTTTGTCTGGGCTTAATATGATTTCTGCCTCAAAATAAAATTGAAATACATGGAGAGACAATATGTTGGATTCTATGAATAAAAGTGATATTTCACTAGGTGCACAGAACCTAGATAAATGCGTTCCAATTATTTTCAAAATAAACGGTTGGTGTAATCAAGGTGCCTTTTATGCCTAATTCTTGCTCTGCTGAAACTAATGCTCTTTGTTCTCTCTCAAGCGTTTTAGAATCACTTATATCCCATACAATTTGAAACAATTTAGGTGTGCCTTTCGAATCAATGGCCATAAAATCAATTTCATAACGTTCTTTTGTTAAGTAGTAGTAAACTTCATATCCTTGGCGCTTTAAATCAAGATAAAACATATTTTCAAAATAGTGTCCCAAGTTTTTAGTGATACCAAATGAATAGGCTTTCACTAATCCTGTATCAATGGCATAAATTTTTCGGGGGTTTGTTTGTGTTTTTCTAATGGACTCACTATAAAGCGGTACAGTAAAAATCAAATAAGCATCTTGAATATAATTAAGATAATCATACAGTGTATTTTTTGCAGTTGAGAATCCTTGAGATTTTAAATCATTATGAAATTTATTGACTGAAAAGCCGGTAGAAGCATTTTTTAATAAGCTTTTTATCATATATTTGATTAGACTGACGTTCGTAATACCATGACGTTCAATAATGTCACGCATAACAACCACATCAACATAGTCTTGTAATGTTTGGCGACGTTGCTCAATGGTCATATTGAGTGTTTCTGGAAAGCCGCCTTGTTCTAAATATTGTTTTAATAATACAAATAATTGATCATGCGCTTTTTGTGAGAATAATTTTTCAGTGAGTGGTTGTTTTGTAGCATGAAAATATTCAACAAAATCAAAGGGCCACACTTCTTGTGAAAAAGCTCTTCCACGTAAAGAAGTATGAATTTCTTTACTTAATAATTTTGCAGAAGATCCACTGAGATAGATTTCTACTGTTTTGGTGTCAAATAAACGGCGGATTAAAAGTGGCCAGTCAGGAATATTTTGAATTTCATCCAGAAATAAATAACATAAACGATCGTGATTTTTGGGATATAAAGTATAAAAACTTTCGATAAGTTCGGCCAGTTGCTTTGCAGAAAAGGGGATGAGTCGATCATCTTCTAGATTCAAATAAAGTATTTGTTCGAGTGAGGTTTGTTTTTTGCTTAATAAGCTTAAGATTTTTTGAAAGATGCAGGTTGTTTTACCCACACGGCGCATACCAATGGCAACAGTAATTTTATTGTCTACTTGTACTAAGCGTTGCTTCCGCTCTAGGAGTTTAGGCGGATGCTTTATTTTAGCGTGAAACTCAGCAATTAATGTATGAATTAGGTTTGGCATAAGTTCGATCTTTCCTCCTTAATTGATATAGATTATAGCAAATGTATACTAATACAGGAAGAAAGATTGAGTTTGGAGAATATACTGCAATGCGTGAATATAAAAAACCAGCTGCTTCATTAAAAAAACTGCGCCATGAATATGGTTTAACGCAGGTTGAATTTTCAAATATATTAGGGATAAATCAGCCTAATTTATCTGCCATAGAGAGTGGCCGGCGTGGGATTGGTAAAGCGCTTGCAAAACGAGTCGGCGAGCGCTTTAAAATTGATTATCGGTTATTGCTTGAAGAAAAACCGTGAGATGCGGTTTTTTTTCGGCTTCTAGCATAATACATAACTGCTCGATGGTTTCGGTATAACGCGCTTCAGTAAGCTTACCGCGCATGCGTTCAAATTTTAAATAAACACAGAATGTATTGAGTACATCCGTTTCGCAATAATCTCTGATAGCCGATAAATTGCCAGCCAAATATTCATCCCAAACGTGTGCGCCGCTCATCCCCATTTTACCTGGAAAGCCCAGCATGCTTGCCATTTCATCCAGCGGGGCGAACGCTCTGTTTTGATAGCCCGCTAAAACATCCATTAAATCCAAATGCCTATAGTGAAAACGGTTTAAGTAATTATTATATTTAAAGTTTTGCTGTTGCTCACCCACTTCCCAATATTTAGGGGCTTGAATATTATGAAGTAATGCACGGTAATGAAGTACTGGCAGGTCAAACCCACTGCCATTCCAGCTCACAAGCGTGGGCGTGTGTTTTTCAAGGCCTGTAAAAAAGCGTTGGATTAACTCAGCCTCGTCGGAGTCTTTATCGCCAAGCGACCAAACTTTAATCGTATTGTCGTGGTGCATAACCAACGAAATCGCAACGATGCGTTGTAGGTGATGCGGCAAAAAAGTATGACCTACTTTTTTTTTGCGAAGGGCAAAGAGTGCTTTGGCTGTATCTGCATCTGATAAGCCGTCTAAATCGTATAATTTTCGTCCTGATGCAACATCAGGAACGGTTTCTATGTCAAAAACCAAAATAGACATTTAAAGGCCTTTATTAAAAATCAGCTAAAAATCATCAAACATATCAGATATCTTATGTAAAACAAACGAAAAATCTGTGATTTTTCGTGACAAGAAATCAGTGAAACGGTAGGATAGGAGCTATTTGAGAGGGTTTAAAACCCTGATTGGAGTGTACGCATGACAGCAGTTCGATTAATTTTATTAGGTGGGCCTGGGGCAGGTAAAGGCACGCAAGCCGATAAATTAGCAGCACATTTTAATATTCCCAAAATTTCAACAGGGGATATGTTGCGCGCTGCGGTGACTGCAGGTACTCCGATTGGTTTAAATGCAAAAGCAATTATGGATAAAGGCCAGCTGGTTTCAGATGAAATTATTATTGCTTTGGTGAAAGAGCGCCTTACCTTACCCGATTGTGAGCCGGGTTTTTTATTAGATGGTTTTCCACGAACTATTCCACAAGCCGATGCATTAGCAGCGGCCAATATTAAAATTGATCATGTGATTGAAATTGCTGTGGATGATGACGAAATTGTAAAACGAATCAGTGGACGACGCGTGCATTTAACCTCAGGGCGTGCGTATCATATTGAGTATCATCCGCCTAAAAAAGCAGATATAGATGATATTACCGGCGAGCCTCTGATTTTACGTAAAGATGATGCAGAACATATTATTCGAGATAGATTAGACGTTTATCATGAGCAGACGGAGCCTTTAATTGGTTATTATCAAAGGCTAGGTGCACCACAATTGCATTGTGTATTGGGAGAAGGTGCGGTTGATGACGTGTTTCAACGGATTCTAAAGGAGATTGAATAAATGAAAACATATGATGGCGTGATTGCATTAGATACGCATAACTTTGAACAAACGATTATGGATGAGTCTATTGTGTTTGTTGATTTTTGGGCGACTTGGTGCGCACCATGCACGCAATTTGCTGTCATTTATGAACGTGTTGCGGCGGCGTACAAAAATATTTTATTTGCAAAAGTAGATATTGAAAAAGCACCTGAACTCAGTGAAATGTTTGAGATTCGCTCAATACCACATTTGATGGCTTTTAAAGACGGTATTGCGATTTATTCTGACTCAGGCAGCGTGCCCGAATCGGTTTTAAAAGAATTAGTAGAGCAAGCATTAACAGCTGATGTGAGTGAAATTAAAGAGCAGTTAGATGCGGATGGACAATAAAGCACTTCGCATGGTACAAAAATACATGTGTTTTGATGACGGTAACTGGTGTGAATCTAGATGAACAAAGATATCGCTATCGTGCTTTAGATAATTGGTTTAAGACGCCTCAAGGCTTGTTTCTTGGTGAGGCATTTTCAAATCAATTATCGCAATTTAAGCATCATCTCAATCAAAATATTTTATTGCAGCTTGGCGGATGCGGTGAGAACACTTGGTTATCTCAAAATAAGTTTAAACATGCTTGGCTTTCAACGCCTTGTCTGAATACGCCAAATACCAGCTTAATTGCATCACCTAAACAATTGCCGCTTGATAGAAATAGCGTTGATGTGGTGATAGCGCCACTGATATTCGAAATATTTGGGCAAGATGAAAGTCCGTTAGATGAAATGGATAGGGTTTTAAATCCAATGGGACATGTGATTGTTTTTGGTATTAATCCCTTGAGTTTCTGGGGGCTTTCTCTCGCAAGTTCTCGTCTAACAGAGCTTGGGCAGGCCGGGATGAGGCCGCATTCGCCGTGGACTTTAAAACGTGCATTTTTGAATCGAGGATATCAGCAACAGCGATTTGATATGTTTTATTATGTACCGCCGTTTCAGCGTAAACAATGGATTAAAAATAGCTCGTTTTTGAATGAAATGGGGAAAATAATGCCTGTTTTTCCTGCGGGATTTTATTGTTTGGTCATGCAAAAATACGAAAAATTATGTGCTCCACCTGTGACGCGATCAAGGCAAGAGCCTTTGCTTTTTCCTGGATAAATTTAGCAATAAGCATTGCTAAAGACCTAATCATATTGCATAATCAGGCCCAGTTTTTAGCTTGGTGCTGCCTTATGACTGTTTTAGATAAAATTCAAGAAGTACATAGCAAATCAACACAACTTTTTTCGATGCAACAAATAGATGCAGCATTAGATAAAATGGCCAAAGTCATCCATGATGACTTGCATGATCAAAATCCGGTTGTATTGTGTGTGATGATTGGTGGCTTGATTCCGCTCGGTCACTTGCTCACGCGCCTTCAGTTTCCACTCGAAGTCGATTATGTGCATGCCACACGCTATCAGGGTGATACCGAAGGCGGGGAACTGCATTGGCGTGCAAAACCCAATACGGATTTATCTAATCGCACGGTATTAATCGTGGATGATATTTTAGATGCCGGTATAACGCTTTCTGCGATTATTGATGAAATCAAAACAATGGGTGCTAAAACAGTTAAAACAGCGGTTTTAGTCGATAAGCATCATGAGCGCGCAGACAATGGTTTAAAGCAGGCGGATTACACTGGCCTTGAAGTGGCTGACCATTTTATTTATGGCTATGGTATGGATTACCAAGAATACTTACGAAATGTCCCTGGTATCTATGTCGTTGCGCCAGAGCATGAGTAAACTCAGACCTGCTCTTTAATCGGAAAACGCGCTAATCTATTTTCAATTTGTCGGTAAAGCTCCGGGAGCCAGCGAGGCTGGCTTGGGTATTTTTTTCTGGGTTTTCCAAGCCTGAAATCATTCGGTGCAATAATCAGCTGAATTTGTTTAAGACCCACCTGGTGCGAGAGCATGAAAAGCTGATCAATAGCGTGGTTACCAATGGCGAGGCAGCCGACGGATTCGGCTTTGCCATGTAGAAAAATATCCCCTCCTAATTGCGTTCGGCCTTCTTTCAGCGCCTTTTTTTTGTCAAACGCATTAGGGTAATTAATTTTCATTGATAAATGCATTTGGCTAAACGGGTTAAATGCAGTGAGTTGATAAATGCCTTCTGGAATTTGAAAATCGTACTCTTTGAGTTTAGGGCCAAGCGCGCCACTGGATGCTGTCAGTGGATAAGTATGAATATGGCGCCAGGTTTTGTTTTTATTTTTCGCCCAGAGTTGCAAGTTTTGTTCTTTTTTAAAGGCAAGCAAAGCAATTTTTTTGGGTGGATAGCGCACTTCGGCTTCTTTGAAAAAATCTTTTAGTTCAGATTCAGTTTGGCGGCCATAACGATTGATAGCTTGCTGAATCGCTTGTTCTAAGTTAACAGGGGGAGATGCCGCCATGCTGTAAGCATTGGTTGAGAGCATATAAAAAATAAAGCAAAAACAGCAGTTTAATTTAAGCATTCATAACGCTTAATGTCAGGCTTTGATTCTTATCATATGATAGACTGCGCTGCGTGTAAAATTTAACAGGAGTTATGCATCATGCAGGAGCCATTTTTCATTAAGAAAGTCGCTGTATTAGGCGCAGGTGTAATGGGTGCACAAATTGCCGCACACGTGACAAATGCCGGAATTGAAACGTGTTTATTTGATTTAGCCAGTGAAGGAAAAGACAGTTATCAATTAGTCAAACAAAGTATTCAAAACTTACGAAAATTAAAGCCTTCGCCACTCGGCACAGATAGTACTTTAAGTTTGTTACGGCCCTGTCAGTACGAATCAGATTTAGATGAATTAAATCACTGTGACCTCGTGATTGAAGCGATTGGTGAGCGCCTAGACTGGAAAGAATCGCTTTATGCACGCATAGCCCCTCATCTGGGTGAACAAACAGTATTGGTAAGTAATACTTCAGGCTTAAGTATTAATGCATTAGCAGGTGTTTTACCGGCGCAATTGCAATCACGCTTTTGTGGCGTACACTTTTTTAATCCACCGCGTTATATGCATTTGGCAGAGTTAATTCCGGCTGAAAAAACACCATCTCATTTATTAAATCAGCTCGAAACTTGGCTAACCAGCGCACTCGGTAAAGGCGTTGTTCGTGCGAAAGATACGCCTAATTTTATTGCGAATCGGGTCGGTGTTTTTTCATTGCTTGCAACACTACATCATAGCGAGCGTTTGGGATTAGGTTTAGACGTTGTTGATGCTTTAACCGGTGTTTTATTGGGCCGCCCAAAATCAGCGACGTTTCGAACCATGGATGTGGTCGGGCTTGATACGCTGGCGCATGTGGTGCAAACCATGGATGAGCAATTACAAGACGACCCATGGCATACATTTTTTACCTTGCCTGACTGGCTAAAAGCGCTGA